>JAAYKT010000004.1 GCA_012522255.1 Clostridiales bacterium | reverse complement strand
TTTAGTTTAAGGCTGAAGGTTAAACTTTTCGCATCCTGGGGCACCTTAAAATCCATATTAAGTTGCTTCCATTTATACTGCAAATCTAACTTGTCAAAACTATAGGTCTCATTCCCCGCCCTTATCACGACTTCCACATTTTCTTTGGATGTTATTTTTCTCCCCCAGAACCTTACCCTCACCGTTCTGCCTTTCAAATTCTTATCATTCAAAAGAGGCGTTAAATTGGCTCTGATACCTGCATCATAAGCCAAGCTATTCTCTAAGTATAGCGACGTCCCCGAATCCCTGAAATCCACCGTCATAATGTTGCTTTTGATATTATCCTTGGCCCACAACACATTGAACCTGTCGTAATACCCCTTTGTAGTCAGTTTAAAATATTTGTCGAATAATTGCTCATACAGGGCATATTCGTAGATTTTTGTAAACTGTTGATTGGGCTTTAAGGTCTCTCCGCTTTTACTTTCTTTGTAACCGGTCTTCGTAACGGCGATATTGGACTCACGTTCTTTAATCTTGCTGCCTTTATACTTTATATTCAAGGTTATTTTGTAGTTATTGTTTTCAAAAACTTCCATAGAAAAACTATTGTTGCGGCTGTTAAAAAGAACATTACTACCGCTGACCACTTTCCAGGTAACTCCGTTTATCAAATGATAAGGGTCATTTTTTCCTCTATCATAGCTTACATAAAGCCTTTTTCCCTGGTCTGTATTTTTCACCGCCACCTGGAAATCCGTATCCAGAATTTCCATATCGATATCTTCTATCATAAGAACATTGGCATAGTCCCTCAGTTTCAAAGAAACAATGACACCTTTTGCAATCTCTTCTCTTTCCTTCAAATCCGGATATAAATTGGCTACTCTATTTTTCACCCGCACTGGGTCCACCAAAGTCACGTTTTCTTCCCCTTTTGCCACGGATAAAAAGCTTTCTACCGCATTTTTATAATCTTCCATGGACTCATAAATCCTGCCAAGATTATAGTAATACTCTACCGCAGGCAAAACCTCCACCGCTTTTTTTTGATAATTCAGAGCATCTTCCAGATTACTGTCATTAAAAGCACTGATTGCCGCATTATTATAAGCCACAGCATCCCTGGGCTCGTAAAGTATTGCGGATGTAAAACTATCCTTGGCCTTGTCATATTCTTTGAGCTTGAATTGGCACATACCCATAGTAAAATAAGCATAAGCCATCTGGTCGGCACCCAAAGAGCCTGTCACAAGCAGCTTGGCAAACTCATCTATAGTCTCCTGGTATTTGCCCTCGCTGTAAAGCCTGTCCGCAGTCAAGGTAGTGGTAACAAGCCTGCCGGCAGCCCACGGGTTAACTATGGATTCATCCTCCACGCCTTTGGGAAATTTCATATAAAAAAACTGGCTGTAGATATTAGCCGTAGAAATGCCTATAATTAAAATCAAAGTAAACAAAGCAGCCTTTTCAAAAGTCAGCTTCAAGGGTTTCACCTCTCCCATGTGTTATCAATTATATTTTATAACAGTGCCGGTAAACATTCAATGGAAATTGGCAGTATAACTTTACCAGAACCCTTTGCGACTATGGTTAACTTTGATAACACAAATAATTGGCAATCGCATCAAATACAATAATCTATATGGATGGGTTCAGTACGAACTATAGCACCTTGCTAATTTTCCTATATCTTTTACTTCGAATATGTTAAAATATTTATGAAACATTTCAGTTTTTTAAGCGTATATATTCATATAAACTTGCACCTTACATTGTGCAAAAGGGGGTCAAAATGAAAAAGAGAAAAAAGCTGATTATTGTTATAGTGCTTGTTATACTGGCAGTCGCCGTTGCCGGCATAAAATACGCCGGCACCATGAAGGATAAAATAAAAGCAGTCAAAGCCGAGACTGTTACTGGAAAAAGTCTGGTAAAGTCAATAACTGTTTCCGGTGTCATAGAACCTAATGACTCACAGGAAATTTTTCTATCCCCGGCACAAAAAGTGTTGCAAGTATACAAAAATGAAAATCAGGAAGTAGTAAAAGGGGACAAACTGATAAAATTAGACACCACAGATTTGGAATACAGCCTCAGAAAAGGACGTATAAGCCTGGAACTTTCCCAAAAGGAATTGGAAAGGATCCAAAACAATGAAAACAGTAATACCAAGGTTACTTTGGAAAACGCCATAACACAAGCAGAAATAAACCTTGGAAGCGCAAAACTGAAACATGAAGAAATGGCAAGGAAATATGAGCGTAATGAAAAGCTCTACGAATCCGGTTTTATATCCAAAGAAGAGTTGAGTGAACTCAATATGGCATTAAAAGATTTAGAAAACAATGTGGAAAATTCAAAAATAGTTTTGCAAAACTCCAGGGTGGCCTTGGAGGACTTTTTGGACAACGAAAACGATATATTCAGACAGACAAAACAAATAGAGATGGCAAAAACAGATTTAGAAAACCTGAACAAGAACATTGCCGATAGCACTGTTAAATCCAATATAAGCGGCATAATAGTCAAGTCGGATGCACAGTTCGATAAATTTCCCAACCAGGGTGACAAGATTGTAATAAATGATTTGTCCCAATATAAATTGAATGTAAAAGTGGGGCAATATGATGCTGTGCACCTGAGAAAAAACCAGACAGCAACTATAAAAATCAAAGGCCTTGATAAGGAATATAAGGGTAAGATATCAAAAATAGCCCAAACCGCAGTTCTTGATATAACCAACACCGGCTCAGAAACCAAAATTGATGTGGAGATTACTTTGGACAATCCCGATGAAAACATAAAGGTAGGTTATGAAGCCGATGCTGATATAATTTTAGATGAAAGACAAAACACCACGGCGGTAGGTTTTGAAAGCATAATGACAGATGAAGAGGGCAAAAGATACATCTTTGTTGCAGAAGATAATATAGTCAAAAAAAGATATATACAAACGGGTTTGGAATCCGATTTTGATATAGAAATTGTATCCGGCATTAAAACAGGTGAAACCTATATTACCAACCCTACCCCGGAACTAAAGGAAGGCGATGTCGTCTATGTAAACGGGGGAATGTGATTTGATTATTCAAATGGAAAACATAACAAAAGTATATGATACGGGCAAAATACAGGTAAAAGCCCTGAACAATATCGATCTGAAGGTGGATAAAAACGAATATGTTGCCATAATGGGAGCATCAGGCTCGGGAAAATCAACTTTGATGAATATAATAGGTTGCCTGGACAGGATAACCTCCGGAAAATATATATTGGACGGCGAGGATGTCTCAAAACTTAACGGCCAACAATTAGCTGAAATAAGGAATAAGAAAATAGGCTTTGTCTTCCAATCATTTAATTTGCTGCCCCGCCTCACGGCACTAAAAAATGTGGAGCTGCCCATGATATATGCGGGTGTAACAGGCAGCAAAAGAACCCAGATGGCAAAGGATGCCCTTGTAAGAGTGGGGTTGGGTGACAGGATTGGACACAAGCCCAATGAACTGTCCGGCGGCCAAAACCAAAGGGTGGCCATAGCCAGGGCGCTGGTGAACAGCCCTGCGATAATTCTCGCTGACGAACCTACAGGCAATTTGGACTCAAAATCCAGCATCGAAATTATGGACATATTCGGCAGCCTGAACAAAGAAGGTGTCACCATAGTAATGGTAACCCATGAAAAGGAATTGGCCGCCTATACGAAACGTAATGTGGTGTTTAAAGACGGAGAAATCATCGAAGACTGCCTCATTTAACGAACCAAGGGGAACCAGGGGGACGGTTCTCCTGGTCACTTTTACAACTTAAGTCATGGTAAACAGTTCCTTTTAAACAATAGTTTTAAACATACGTTTAAATAGTTGTTGAATAGAGCCCCGATGAATGTTAGAATGATATAAGACAGTAGTTAGGTGGTAAAAGTGGAAAGCAAAAGACAGGAGACAGGTGCCAGTGAAAGAGCCAACCTAATACTGACAGCTAACAGCTAACACCTAATACCTAACAGCTGACAGCTAACCCCTAATACCTAACAGCTAACAGCTAACTCCTAATACCTAACAGCTAACAGCTAACACCTAATACCTAAAAAACCGACCACCAGAACCGTCCCCCTGGTCGCTTAGCACCTAACACCCAAAGGAGAGTGATTATAATGAAACACAAACTAATTGCACTAATTGTCGCAGCAACTTTATTGTTTAGTTTCTCAGCATACGGAGATGCTGCCAAAACAGAATACACCTTTAAAAAGGCTTTCGAAGTAGCCCTAAAAAATGTACCGGAGTACAAGGCAATGGATAAAAAAATAGATGATACATATGATGTATATCATTTGCTGGACTTACACACTCCATCCACTGTAAAACTTGACAGTTCGGACATGAAAGCTTTCATTAAAAACAAAGTGGATCCGCAAACCGACCTGGATACCGCCTATACAAGTTATCGTGCATTAAAGCAAATGAAAGATAATGTGAAAAAAAATATTGAGCTGGGACTTCGGGAAGCCATAATAGGCGTGTCAAGAGCCGAGATGGCCGTAGAAGAAGTTGAAATAAACAAAAGAAACTTAGATAATCAGCTGAAGCTGCTGGAAATACAATATGATTTGGGTATGGTCAGCAGAAATGATTATAAAGATAACAAACGGAAACTAAAAGACAACCTGAAGGCTCTGGATGACGTGAATAAGGCTGTCGATACGGCTTA
>JAAYKT010000313.1 GCA_012522255.1 Clostridiales bacterium | reverse complement strand
CTTAAATGCGAAGTTGGTATAGGAAATGTGGCAGTAAGGTATGGTGTAGAATAGTTATAATCTGCATGCCTGACACAACATTAAGTGATGGATACGTCTTATTAGATCGGTCAAGAAGCAAATGGTCAGAAAGAAGTATATTGAGCAATGATAATATAATTAAAAGTACGTTCTCTGCGGGAGTAGCCGAATGGGACCCCGGGAACGATGTATTAAAAGTAGCTGATGAAATGTTATGTCGTGCTAAAAACAGCGGTCGAAATAGTGTCGAAATAAATGAATCTAAATCACGGGTTTTATTCCATAGAGAAATACCCACAATGGAGTTTCATAACAATAATATAGAAATTACTTTTGATTCGGATAAAGTCGATAAAGTTGTTGCTGGTAAATCATCTTATAATTTTGCCATGACTATGTTTCTTATGACACACCCTTATATTTGTTAGGTAACGGGAGAATAAGCGATTGGGTGATCAAAAAGAATGCCAATGCAGAAATATTTCCAACCATTCAACAAATAATTGACCATATTAAAAATAAGGTTCAAAAATACCCCGAAAAAATAAAATCTGTACTTATGATTCCGTTGCATGGGGCTATGTATATTAGTTATCCCTATCGTCCGGCGGTTGCAAGTGAATTGGCAGTTAAAATTGGGCACTCTGCTAATAATATAGGATTCATTTGTGCCTCTGGATCCAGTGTGGCGGCAAAAGATATATGGAATATCGGATAGAGCATTAATTGAAGCAGACCGGAGAATGGTAGGTTCTACAGCACCCCTTGATTGGGAAGGGATAAAAATATGGCCCGTTGATCCGCATAAACATATCACAACTAAATATGATGTTCATAAATTAATGGATCAAATAAAAGACTACTTTGATGTAGTAGTAGATTGTTCCGGCAATTTAGAGCTATGACAAAGAGTATTCCATGACGAGGGAATATTATTGCTATATAGAGAAGGGGATATGTCAGATGTAGTTACCGCAAATTGGGCTTCTACCTTTAAGCAACAAAACCTATTGGTAGTATCTCCTTCGGACGTACCAAGTGTCGCACAAATCAAAGACGGATTGCAGATTTCCGTATAAGAGTAAGAAAATACTGAAGGAGGGTGTTTTTGTGTTCAAGGTGCAACGCGGACAGGTTATGGTTGAGTTTGCCTTATGTATAATTATATTCTTGCTGTTTATGTATGGACTTATCACAATGCTTTTGTGGAGTGTTGTTGCTTATTGGACACAGGAGACAGCCCACGAAGTGGCCCGCAAATATGCAGTCCAGAAGGATAAAACCGTAGCAATCGAAACCGGGCATAAAAAGATAAATATGTTAGGTGGATTTATCGATCGTAATGCAACTTACATAGAAGTATCTGCTCCGAGTAATCCTAAACCGGATGCAACTGCATCCGCAACAGTAACATCCGTACCATCAATTAAAAAACTTTATATTTTTTCACTACCTGAGATAAAACGGTCATCGGAGGCAATGCTCGAAGATCACAGGTTCGATTATACTGATACAAGTAAGCAGTATATAGGCAAATAAAGGAGAATTTTATGAAGATTAATTCACAACGAGGCAGTGTTCTCTTAGAAACTGCCTTATCTTGCATGATATTGGTCATAATTCTTATGTCTTGTATGGAGATATTCTCCATTATCACTAATACATTAAGCGTTAATAAGATCATTCGAGAGTCAGCCCGTGCAGGGTCAATTGCCAGTATGCAAATGTCAGGACAAGGTAGGACTAAGGAGTCTATTATCGGAATAGCAGAGAATAAGGGCAGAGAAATGAACCAAAAATATCTCCCTGGTAAACCAGTTTATATTAATTGTCAAACCAGTGCGGGGGGCATTACCTGCCAAGCAACATTAAGCTACCGATATTTAGATTTTATACGAGAAGATGGAATAGGAGGGAAAACGATAAATGCGTCTGCAACGTACCCGTGCAAAAAATAAAATACTGAATTCACAACAAGGCAATGTATTAGTTCTTTCCCTTTACATCATCATCTTGGTTTTGATATTGTCTTTCGGCATGATTGAAATAGGTAAAGTAATGATAACAAAAGAGAAACTACAGACTGCGGCTGATGCTGCTTCACTGGAAGCCGCCAGCATGGAGTCGTATCGAGAAGTTACTATATTAGTGAAAACTGAACGGGCGGGAAAATGGTATCCACCTAAAAAGGACGAATCATCTGGTCACTGTGTATCTTGCGGCACTACAATAAGAGGTCCGTTTACGGGCAGTGAGGTAAAGTTGCTTGAGCAAGGCCAATGGAGATCCCGCTGTGCAAGAAGTTGTCCAGATACATGTGCCGGCCCGTATCGGTGCTGGTATGAAATTGTCGACAGAAAGATGATGTATGATGGCACTTATGTAGATAGCGAAATGACTACGACGCAAGTAAATAATGTTATAAAACAAAATGCCGAACATCTATATCAAGATTTAATTTGGGCAGTTGATGAAAAAGACGAACGCTTTATTAAAACCATGATTCAGCGAAAGCCGGAGTTAAAGGAATTAAGAAATTTATTAACAAACAAAGGTAGATGGGTCAATAAATACTTAGAATTAAGCGGGCGTAAGTCAAATTGCAATTACAATTGCAGTAGGTATGCTCATTATACTCGTGATTATCTGAACTGTTTAGATGACGTACGTGCTTGCGAAAAACAAAGCGATTTAATGAGTGATTTTTACAGGAAATATAAAGACAAACTACTAAAAATAATTGATGAACAAATTGCCTCGGATGAACAATTTAAAGAATGGAATAATCAGCGCATCAACCCCTCCAACACTTTAAAAACATTTTTAGCAACAAAGAATAGTAAGATATTTAATGCCAATAGACCTTTGGAGGGTAACGTCAATCAAGGCAACAGTTATGCAAGGCAGGCTGAAATCACTTCTACAAAAGCGTATGATTATGATAGAGGGAAAAGCGTACAATCCTCCTATTACCCGTCAGTGGTCGTGGTAGCGACAGCCACGGTATCTAATTGGTTTTATAACAGTAGTAATAAATTATTGTCAATCGGCCCAGAAGAATGGATAATTAAGGTCTGTTCTCAAAGTTCCTCCTCTTATAGAGATGCCAAAGCGGTAGCCGGTAATGAGTATGATAGTCCGAGTCAGCACAAAGGAGTTGGCAGTTGGTACCGAATACCAGATGATGCCTGTAAGTATTGGGAAGAACACGGAAGATTGCCATAAGTAAAGCCCCTGTAATGGGGGCTTTTTTATTGCCTGAAATGAAAGGAGGATTTTAAATCAATATATATAAAGAAGATGTTCTTATTGCTTCTGATGTAACTGTAGCAAAAACATTCTTATCGCGAATGAAAGGACTGTTGGGGACTACCCAGACAAACGGTTTATTAATCAAACCTTGCAACCAGGTACACTGTTTCGGTATGAAATATAATCTTGATGTGATATTTCTAACAGAGAACAATATTGTCTGTCATGTCGAGAGAAATATGAAACCGGGCAATGTTTCACCTTTTATCAGAAAAGCAAAGTGTGTTTTGGAATTACCAGCGGGTAGTGCTAAAGAAATTAAAAAAAAGGATAAATTAACTTTTTAGGGGGGATTACGCTGAACGTTGCACTTATAAGTTCCGTGTTGATTGGTGGTGCAATAGCATGGGTTGGGATTGCCCGAGCCGCACCCCAGATTGATCAGCGAGAAATATTGACTAATACGGGAGTCAAAACACTTAGTGAAGAAGATAAAAGCATCCTCCAGTTAAGGATCACCCGTGCTGGCTTAACAATAGCACCGGAATACTTTCATGG
>JAAYKT010000312.1 GCA_012522255.1 Clostridiales bacterium | reverse complement strand
TCTTTGATATTAAAAACATAAGCCGCTATGGTCATACCTTCTATAAGGCGCAGGGGATTTTGAGTTAACATGAGCTTATCCTTAAAAGTACCGGGTTCCCCTTCGTCTCCATTGCAGACGGCATATTCGGGAAAGTTTTTACTTTTATAGGCTTGTTCCCATTTAAATCCGGTGGGATAAGCTGCTCCGCCTCTGCCCATAAGCCTTGCCTTGCTGACTTCTTCAATGATCTCCAAGGGTTCCATTTGCATGGCTTTTTTGAGGCCTACGTAACCGCCGGCACTGTGATAATCCAATACGGAATCAGGTTTTATTTTACCTATATCCTTAGAAATCAATTTCAATATTCTTGCCACGCTCATTCCCCCCAATATATTTTAATATCCGAATGACACTTTCTAACTTCTCCTTTGTTATGTTACCATAAACCTTATTGTCAATTTTAATGGCTGGGCTTATTTCACAAGCTCCGAAGCAACTGACCTGATGCAAAGTAAACATCCCGTCTGCTGTTGTTTCACCTATTTTTATTCCCAAAAGTTCTTCCAAAATATCTATTACTTTTTGAGAACCGCAAACATGACAGGGTGCACTGTCGCATATTTCAATAACATATCTGCCTTTGGGTTTATGGTTTAACATAGAGTAAAAGGTTGCAACCTCATAAACCTGACTTTCTTTTAAATTCAGCTTTTCCGCAACATATTCCAAACATTCCTCAGACAAATAGTTTTGCTCCGAGGATTTTTGCAAGTCCAAAAGAATTTGTATTAACCTTTCTTTGGAATTATCATACTTTGCAATTATTGTATCTAATTGTGAAAACAAAGCTGTCTCATCCATTAGCCTGACCTCCTTGTGTTTTTAATTAGAAAGCGTTCTGTATTATGTATTTTTTTTTCGCATATTTACTATAAAACTATTATTGCAAAACTGGAAAATAAACACCTTCCATTATTTTAACGCATCAGTGTCAAAATGCAATTAAAATTTACATTGTTATTGTTCACATAGTTTGCATAATGCTTTCAATGCAGAGATATTAGTATTTGATAGAGATTGCTTTGTGGAAAGGCTTAAGGTCTGTTAGCGAAATGGAGGATAAGCGAAATCACATGTGACTTAAGGAAGTTTTTTATTATTCAATATGGGCATTAGCGGGGAAAGTTTGATTTCGCCCGTAATAAACTTACAGACAATTAGCTTTGTAACTCGGCAATCGCATCAAATACAATAATCTGCTATTATGAATAAGCTATAGTGTCACACTTTACATTGTTTAACATCACTGATTTACAATCTCCAACTATTGTAATCAATAATCCACTAATATATAATAATGAAGTAAAGCGCAAGGTAATGCAAATAAAATAACAGGAGAAATTTATTAACTGCCTTGTTTTCAGGGTGAGAGTTATAATATTTTTCAAACTAAAAGTCCGAGGCGTTTTTTTACAAGGATGCGGGAATCTCTCATCGTAATCTTGTAATATATATAGGTATATAATAGTACAAATTTTTTCAAAGAAATAGTGAGGTTTAAAATAATGAAAAAAACCAGTATAGGCGGCCAGGCGGTTATCGAAGGTGTCATGATGAAAGGCCCCGATAGCATTGCAATAGCAATTCGCAAGCCTGACGGTGAGATAGAATTAAAAAAAGAAAAATTAAAATCCAACAGAAAAACGATTTCAAGATTACCTATAATAAGAGGAATGTTTGCTTTCGTGGATGCAATGGTAATAGGTATAAAAGCTCTAAGCTTTTCGGCAGAGTTCATAGAAGAGGAAGAGGAGAAAAAGCCGAAAAAACCGTCTAAATGGGATAATTTTTTGGATAAAAACATGATTGTCATATCCATTGTTTTTTCCATATTTTTCTCCATAGGCCTTTTTATACTTTTACCAACCCTTGCAGTAAGCTTTATCGGGAATGTTTCCAAAAGCCCTTTGGTTATGAATTTGATTGAAGGCGTAGTCAGAGTTGCCATATTTGTAGGGTATATCGCTGCAATATCAAGGATGAAGGATATAAAAAGGGTTTTTGAATATCACGGAGCAGAGCACAAGACTATATTTTGTTATGAAAACGAGGAAGAGTTGACGCCGGAAAACGCAAGAAAATTTACCAGGCTGCATCCCCGCTGTGGTACCAGTTTTCTTTTTCTTGTAATGATAGTGAGCATTTTATTATTCTCCTTTTTCAGATGGCCCAATCTTCTTATGAGATTGGTGATAAGGATAGCTCTGATGCCTTTGGTGGCGGGTATATCTTATGAAATTATAAAATGGGCGGGGAGAAGCGATTCAAAGCTGGTATGTACCATATCGGCACCGGGGCTCTGGCTCCAAAAAATCACGACCCAAGAACCTGACGACAGTCAGCTGGAGGTGGCCATAGAGGCGCTGAAAAATGTTTTGGTAGAAGACCGGGAGGCTGATTTGTGGTAATGTATACCATAAAAGGCTTATTAAAAAAAGGTGCAAACATATTAGTAGAGGCAGAAATTGACAATCCCATTTTGGATGCTGAAGTGATTTTGGCTTTTATTCTGGGCGTGGATAGAGAAAAACTTATAGCTGATTGGGATAAAATCGTTGATGAAAGCCATGTGAAGAGTTTTATAAAAGCTATAGAAGAACGTGCCCTAAAAAAACCCGTTCAATATATAACGGGGAAACAGGAGTTTATGGGACTGGATTTTTCCGTGGGACAGGGAGTTTTGATTCCCCGTTGGGATACAGAGATTGCAGTTGAAAGAATTTTAAAACTTTTAAAAAGCATGAAAGCACCTAAGATAGCTGATATGTGTGCCGGAAGCGGTGCGATAGGTATAAGCTTGGCTTACTATATAAAGGACAGTTTTGTTTATATGACGGACATATCAAAGGTTGCCCTAACTTACTGTGCTGTAAACGCCGGGAAGCATGGCGTAGCGGACAGAGTCAAAATATTGGAGGGAGACTTGGCAAAGCCTTTGTTTAATCTGGAAGGTGATTTGGATGTTTTGGTTTCTAACCCCCCTTATATTTCAAAAAAGGAAATGGATGAGTTGCCTGACGGTGTCAGGTGCTATGAGCCCCACTTAGCCCTTTACGGCGGTGTGGAAGGCTTTGATTATTATGAAAAAATTATTAAGGATGCTCCGAAATTATTAAAAAAAGGCGGCATACTTATTTTTGAAATAGGTTATAATCAAGGGCATACTATTAAAGAAATGTTAAAAAAGGCGGGTTTTTTTCGGGATATTGTGTTGGAAAAGGATTTAGCCGGCCTTGATAGGTGTATATATTGTTTTTTGAAGGAGTAGAATATTTGTATGTATGATAAATTAAAATTTATAGAGGAAAAGTTTGATGAATTGAGCAATACCATAAGCGACCCGGAGGTTATAGCGGACCAAAACAGGTGGAGGGAGCTTATGAAAGAACATTCGAACCTTGAACCCATTGTTTTTAAGTTCAAGGAATACAAGGATGTTCTTATAGGCATAGATGATTCCAAGGAAATGCTACAAGATGAGAGTGACAAGGATTTTGTTGAAATGATAAAGGCCGAGCTGACTGATTTGGAAGAAAAGAAAATTATCTTGGAAGAAGAGCTGAAAGTTATGCTTTTGCCCAAGGACCCCAATGATGAAAAGAACGTAATTGTGGAGATAAGAGGAGCCGCAGGCGGTGAAGAAGCCGCACTTTTTGCGGGAGATTTGTTCAGGATGTATACTCGTTTTGCAGAAAGAATGGGTTGGAAGACGGAGATTCTAAGCTCCAATCCCACTGATATAGGCGGATATAAGGAGGTCATTTTTGAAATAACAGGTAAAGGGGCTTACAGCAGGCTTAAGTATGAAAGCGGAGCCCACAGGGTGCAAAGAGTGCCCACTACGGAAGCGGGGGGCAGAGTTCACACTTCGACTTCCACCGTTGTTGTAATGCCCGAGGCGGACGATCTTGATTTTGAATTGGATTTAAATGAAGTGAGGATAGATGTGTATCGTTCCAGCGGACACGGGGGGCAGAGCGTAAACACTACGGACTCTGCCGTCAGGGTTACACATTTGCCTTCAAATACTGTTGTTACTTGCCAGGATGAAAAATCACAACTGAAGAATAAGGATAAGGCATTAAAAATATTGAAGACAAAGCTTTTGGATGCGGAAATGGAAAAGATGAATGCGGAGATAGCATCTGAAAGAAAGAGCAAAGTCGGCACCGGTGACAGGAGTGAGAGAATAAGGACCTATAATTTTCCCCAGGGGAGGGTGACAGACCATAGGATAGGACTTACCCTGTATCAACTGGAAGCATTTTTGGACGGCGATTTGGATGAAATGATTGATAACCTCATAACCACGGATCAGGCCGAGAGGTTGAAGAATAACGATTAATAAAAGATGAGCAATGGCTCATCTTTTTTAGACCTCAGATTTCAGATCTCAGAACTTAGGGGTGGAGTATTCCTTTGCCCCTTCATTTTTGTTCCTGTTCTATTTCCTACGCTTTCGAATAAAATTAATAGACGATAAAGATTATCATTTATTAGTTTTGCTGAGAGGGTGGGGTTAAGTGAGCAGGATTTTGGCCGTGACACTAATCGGCTTCATTACGGGTATGGTCGGAACTGGGTTGGGCGGCGCTATAGCATTTTTTTTACATAGGCCAAATAAACAGGTAATGTCAGTGATTTTAGGTTTTACCGGTGGAATAATGCTTTCTGTCGTGTGCTTTGATTTGATTCCCCAGGCTATTGAAATGGGCGGTATGATATTGGCATTTTTAGGAGTCATGGCAGGAGCCGCAGGGGTTTTGTTTATGGATGGTTTGATTTCAAAAACGCCGGGTAAAATATCTGCAGAAAAAGATTTGGATTTTATAAAAAGCGGGATACTTCTTGGCTTGGGTATAGCAGTTCATAATTTTCCCGAAGGCCTTGCGGTGGGTTCTGCTTTTGCAACACAAAATTCAGCCGGTCTCAGGCTTGCACTTATAATTGCCTTACATGATATGCCGGAGGGAATAGCCATGGCTGTACCGTTAAAATTAGGGGGATACAGTCCCATTATGGTTTTTTTATACACGGTAATTGCAGGTATACCCACAGGAATAGGTGCCTTTTTTGGTGAATTGTTAGGTGGAATTTCGAATATTTTTATATCGTTGTGCATGGGATTTGCAGGGGGTGCCATGCTATATATAACTTGCGGCGAGATAATACCCAAGACCCGTTCCCTTTATAAAGGAGGGCTTTCAACAACCGGCACCATCATCGGGCTTCTTTGCGGATTATATATTACGAAGGTGTTGTAGGGCGCTACGCGCGGTCTCGAGTCTCCTGTCTCCGGTTACCGGTTTCTCACGGGCAAGATCCTTCATACAGAATTTTTATTGTTACCTCCCTAGAATTATGCTATTATATATTTAGATTTACAGATGGAGGTAACACTCGTGGAAACACTTATACATAATCTGAATATTAATGATTTGGATATGAATGCAATAGATGAAGGAGCCGCTATAATAAGAAAAGGCGGCACTGTCGTATTCCCTACCGAAACGGTTTATGGATTAGGCGCCAATGCTTTGGCTGAGACCTCCGTAAACCGTATTTTTCATGCCAAAGGACGGCCATCCGATAACCCCCTCATAGTGCATGTTTCCAACCATGATATGTTGCTTTTTTGTATAGGAGAGCCTTTATCGGAAAAAGCAAAAAAGCTCATTAAAAGCTTTTGGCCGGGTCCCCTTACAATAGTTTTTAAAAAATCAAAATATATTCCCGATAATGTTACGGGCGGATTGGACACCGTTGCTATTAGGATGCCGAATAATAAGGTTGCCTTGGAGCTGATTGAGAGGAGTATGGTACCTATTGCCGCTCCCTCCGCCAATATTTCAGGAAAGCCCAGCCCTACCGCGCCGGAGCATGTTATTTCGGACATGGGAGGCAAGGTTGACATGATTTTACTCTGCAGTGACACAGTAGTCGGCGTGGAATCAACGGTGATAGATATAAGCGGCGAAATTCCCATAATTTTAAGGCCCGGCGGAGTCACCAAAGAGGATTTGGAAATAGTACTGGGAGAGGTTAATATCGATCCGGGAATCATAGAAAAAAATGCATCGCCAAAGTCACCTGGGATGAAGTATACGCATTACGCCCCGGATGCACAGATGGTGATTATTAAAGGCAAAAATATATCGTCGAAGATTCTACAAATGGCCGGAGCGGATATTAGGCAAGGCCTAAGGGTGGGGATTCTCACCATTGATGCGAACAAAGATAAGTATAAAGGTTTGACTGTGATTTCCATAGGCGGAAGCGATGAGGAAGCCGCGCATAATTTTTTTAACGCACTCAGGGAATTTGATAAAATAGGCGTGGATAAAATATATGCAGAAGCACTAAAAGAGGAATATTTGGGTTTGGCGGTAATGAATAGGATGAAAAAAGCCGCAGGATTCAATATAATTGAGATATAGGAGTGAGATGCGTGTTTAACATATTGTTTGTTTGTACCGGCAATACGTGCAGGAGCTGTATGGCAGAGGGGATTATGAAGGATTTAACAAAAAAAAGCGGTATGGAGGATAAGGTCTACATATCGTCTGCCGGTACAGGGGTTAATCTGTCTCTCCCGGCTTCGGATAATGCGGTACTGGCACTGCAAGAAATAGACATTGATATATCGGGCCATCTCTCGAGGCCTTTAAACCGGCAACTCTTAGAGGATTCGGACTTGGTATTGGGTATGACGGGAGCTCACAAAAGTCATATTTTGAAAATAATGCCGGAGGCGGAAGTGAAAACTTTTACTCTTATCGAATATGCAACGGATAATAAAACCGGAGATATAGAGGATCCTTATTTTATGGATTTGGATACTTATATAGATGTCAGGGATGAGTTAATGAGGTATTTGAAAATTGTAGCGGAAAAAATAAAGGACAGCGAAAAGTAGAAAGCTAAAAGTGGTAATATCTAAGCTACAAAAACCGACCAAGAGAACCGTCCTCTTGGTCGCAGAGGATAAAGGAGGCAGGAATAGCATGAGGATTGCAATTGGCAGCGACCATGGCGGGTTCAGGTTAAAGAAAGAAATTATACAGCATTTGAAAGACAAAGGCATCGAATATACAGATTTGGGTACATATGATGAAAAATCCGTTGATTATCCGGACTTCGGTAGGGCGGTAGGTGAAGCGGTTGCATCCGGGAAGTTTGAGAGGGGCATAGTTATATGCGGTACCGGGATAGGCATAAGTATTGCGGCAAATAAGGTGCCCGGTATAAGAGCTGCATTGTGCGGGGATTGTTTTTCGGCAAAAGCTTCCAGAGAACATAATGATGCAAACGTGCTTGCCCTTGGCGAAAGAGTAATCGGAACGGAATTGGCAAAAATGATTGTAGATATATGGTTGGATACAAAATTTGCCGGCGGGAGGCATAAGAATAGGGTCGACAAGCTGAATAATATGTGGTGAGACGGCTTCTTTAGCAGTACGATATGGGATATTCCTTTGAGGTCGAAATTCTTCCTTGATGCTCAGAATGACAGTTAAGAGCAAAATCTATAACCCATAATACTTAAAGTAACAAAAACCGACCAGGAGAACCGTCCCCCTGGTCCCCCTTGGTCGATAACACCTAATAATCCTGAAAAGAGGTCTTATTGTATGGTAAAATATAAAAATGTCAATCTAATTGACCATCCCATGGTACAGCATAAATTGACAATACTCAGAGACATAAACACCGGTGTCAAAGAATTCAGAGAATTGGTAGAAGAATTATCACTGCTTATGGGTTATGAAGTGACAAGAAATCTACCCTTGGAAAACATAGAAGTCGAAACTCCTATATGCAAAACTACGTCAAAAATTATATCAGGTAAAAAACTGGGTTTGATACCTATTTTAAGAGCAGGCTTGGGAATGGTTGACGGGTTATTAAAGCTGGTTCCTACGGCAAAGGTAGGCCATGTGGGGTTATACAGGGATCCGGTTACTTTAAATCCGGTGGAGTATTATTGCAAGTTTCCCCCTAATATAGCGGACAGAGAGATTATAATTCTTGATCCGATGCTTGCTACAGGCGGTTCTGCGGTAGCGGCCATAGACTTTTTAAAAGAAAAAGGCGCAAAAAACATAAAGCTCATGTGTTTGCTTGCCGCCCCTGAGGGAGTAAAAGCAGTTAATACAAAACACCCTGATGTTGAGATATTTTTGGCTGCTATAGATGAAAAACTAAATGAACATGGATACATAGTGCCGGGATTAGGTGATGCGGGAGACAGATTATACGGTACCAAATAAAAATATCAAATCATAAAGGGGGCAGAATATGCAAAGAAAGGACAAGCATAATTATTATCTTGATATTGCCGAAACCGTCTTAGAAAGAGGAACATGCCTGCGGAGAAATTATGGTGCAATAATCGTAAAAAACGATGAGATAATCTCCACGGGTTACAGCGGTGCCCCGAGAGGTAGAGCAAATTGCAGCGATTTGGGTTATTGCATGCGACAAAAATTAAATATACCGCGGGGTCAGAACTATGAAAAATGCAGAAGCGTTCACGCCGAAGCCAATTGCATCATATCTGCGAGCAGGCGGGATATGATAGACTCGGTGCTTTATCTGGTAGGCAGGGATATGGTCACGGGGCTGCTTGTTCAAGATGCTAACTCTTGCACAATGTGCAAAAGGCTTATAATAAACGCAGGTATAGGTACCGTTGTGATCAGAGACAGCAAGGACAAATATAGAACCATAAGTGTTCAGGAATGGATAGATGATGATGACTCGTTAAGCGATATAATGGGTTATTAGAACCGAATATCTTACTATATATAAAAAGGATAGCAGTTAAATAACATAAACTATCAAAAAGTTGCTTGCAAGTTTTACCAAAGTTATTTTTACGTATTTTCAAAAAAATTAAAAAAACTTTAAAAATTATGATTTTTTAAGTCTCTTTGTTGCATACTATGAAAGAAATTGACAAGCTCAATGTACATAATGTTTTGAGAATAAATTTACAAAAATTATTAAGTTAAACTAAAATCATTCATAAAAGAAAAAATTACATTAGTTAATTTTATA
>JAAYKT010000311.1 GCA_012522255.1 Clostridiales bacterium | reverse complement strand
GCTGTATCGTTTAGATTGCCTTGACGAATAATTCTTCCGGCACGTTGCTCGAGATCGGAAGGACAGACTTTGCGGAGAAAAAAACACCTACTAATTTTAGCAAGTGTTTAATATTATTTTAATGATTCTTGGGAATAGCGGAGGTTGGAGAAAGTAGCAAGATATCATAAATATATTGTGCCCTTTAGAGAATATTGCCTAGTTTAAAGCTGTTATTTTTCCACATACAGGGTGTTTCGAGAGGAGGGCATAGCTGTCAAAAATCGGAAAACTAAACATTTTTATTTGAAGTTCCCTTTGAGTGAACATATCCACTATTGAATATCGTTTGTGGGAACATATCAATCAAAATTATCCTTTAGAGTGTAAATACGAAGCATATCCTTTACTATATATTTTATATTAGACACTTTGAACTAGTAAGCAATAAGCAAAATAATCATCGCTAGCCATATTATAAAGGTTTGTGGTTCGTTACAATCTGTATCTTCATCCCATTTGGATCTTCGATGAAAAAGAACTTTACAGATGGCATTGGTTCTATAATCTCTGAAAGAATCGTTATATTTTTCGTCTTTACGAATTGATACATTTCTTCTACAGAATTGACAGCAAAAGCCCAAGAAATATCCTTTCCTATATCTATCGTATCTTTACCAGATTCATGAATTAATTCTATTTGAGCTTCATCATCGCCCAAAAACGCAATTTCGAGGTTTGGATTGGGTTGCAATCGCCCTTTTATTGGTAGCCCTATAATCTCATGATAAAACTGTACAGATTCCTCTAAATTTTTTACGAATAACGTGCTGAAACAAAACTTCATAATATTCCTCCTGATTTTTCATTGTTTTAAGGTATTGCTTTTTATGGTCCTCCACATACCGCCTCCCTAACCTTTACCTACATGTATAATTTTTGTTTTTAATAGGTATGTTAAAATGAAAACTCTTCGATATGAATACGAGTAGAATCAACCTGATTGTCTTTTAGAATCTTTTTCATTGATTCCATCATCGGAGCAGGACCGCAAATAAAAAAGTCTGCCTCAGGATAAAGTGTATTAACCCCAATTTTTTGTAAATATTTCTTTGTAATTTGCCCAGAGTCAAATTCGTCAACTTGCTTTTTGCTGAGAATTATGTGGTATGAAAAACTGTCATTTGAATCCCTCATTGCTTGCAGCTCATGAAGCATAAGCAAATCTTCATGTGTGGATAAACCCCATACTAACACGATTCTTCGGGATGATTGTTTTTCAATTTGGTTTCGGATTATGCTTATAATTGGTGTAATTCCAATACCACCGGCTAACATCACGATTGGCGAAACAGCATCTGCAGTTTTCTCACCCCAAAAGCTTCCATAAGGTCCTTCAAGGGTGGCAATATCGCCGATTTTAAGTTTGGCTATTTGGTTGGTATAATCTCCAGAGTTAGATTCCCTGTTAGCAAGTATTCCACTAACCACGCTCGTATGCCAAGCAGCATCGGGGCGTTTCAGGACACGTTTTGGTTCAACGCCATCGCGCTCTGCCTTATACACTGAGGGCAATTTCAAACCACGTCTGCCGAGTTCCTTTGCGATATATTGAGGTCCCATACCGCTACACACATTTTGAAGATGTTTCGAACTGCTTCAGCGGCAGGTTCATCTATATCCCACACGAACTTATCATCCTTGGACGGTTTGTACCCATAGCACCCCAGTTCTCTAAAATCGAGAACCCCTCGTTTGCGATATAATAAGTGATGGCGGCAACACGAAATATCACCGTTTCGCCTACCATAAGCGTATCAAGCTGGATAGCCACAGCCACAACCAAAAGTATACCGACCTTTTTACCGCCGCCAATATAAAACTTGCTTGATTTAAATTGCATACACAATCGTTGCAAAATAGCACTATATATGTTATAATTTTATTAATGTTTGGTATTATCTTGGTTTGGTTTTATAGAAAATAAAAATCAATTGACCCTACTTACCCTATCTTTCCCAATTGGAGCTTTCCTTAGATTATAAATAGTGAGGTGTTTTAATCTGCGAGGTAGTAATTTAAATACTTTATAAAAACCTATCACTAAACCACTGAATTTAGCTGTATTAAAGTACGGCATTCAGTGTAAAAATTTATGGAGATTATGAAATGCTCCTTCTTGGCTATTAACAGTTGCTAAGAAGGAGTTATTTATTGTTCGCGCCATTTTTAACAAAAGAGCAGACTTTTGATACAGTTAACAATCCCATTTAAAGCAAACTAACAGCACCTTGCTTTTATAAAACCATTGCAATTGGCAAAGGGTTATAGGTTACCTTTATCAACCTAAATATATTGTGTGAGGATGAAAAAATGAATATATCAATTCTCGGTGCCGGTCACGCCGGTACTGCAGTAGCGGCAGATTTGAGCCTGCGTGGTCATGAGGTGACCTTAATTAAGACGTCTCATGCCATGCATGATGAAAACTTTAATTACCTTCTTGAAAACGAGGGCAGGGTTTGCCTTATTGAAGATGGGAAAGAACGATGGGCAAATATAGC
>JAAYKT010000310.1 GCA_012522255.1 Clostridiales bacterium | reverse complement strand
ATATTATATCATATTAAAAGTTTATATAACGAAAATTTATTAAAAATAAATTACCCCAATAATGTATGCTACTGTCATCCTATAAATAATTGCTCCGCCTTATAATTTTTTCCACATAATAAGAGCATCATCATTGGTATCGGAATAATAACCTCTTCTTAGGCCTTCTTTAGTAAAACCATTTTTTTCGTATAAATATATAGCTTGATGATTTGAATCTCTCACCTCTAATGTAATACTCTCTAAATCATTTTCCTTAACTATTTCAATAATCTTTTTAATGAGTTTATCACCTATGCCCCTATCCCTATAATTAGGATGTATTGCAATATTTGTTATATGAGCTTCATCTAATATGAACCACATGCCGGCATATCCAATAACCTTACCGTCAAGTTTAACTACAATATATTGTGCCAAATCATTTTTTTCCATTTCCGCTATAAAAGATTCCCGGGACCATGGGGTCTTAAAAGAAAGTTTCTCTATCTCCAAAACTTCCTCAATATCCTCAGATTTCATCGTTTCTATCACAGTATTATGTTTCTTGTCATATTCCACTTCAGCTTGCGATCTTCTTATATAATGAATTCGCAAGTCATTATAGTTCCATATTTCGCCTTTCTTATAACTTATAGCTGCCAATGATGCCACCGAAGAAGCCCGCGGATAATTAAATCCCGACGGGGCAAAGAATACCCTGTCTAAAGATTCTTTTAGTTTATCCTTAAAAAGTGAAAGCCCATCCCCTAAAAATACTAAATCTTTATCTGTAGAATGTCTTCTGATTAAATCACTTATTTCAATAGCATAATAATCCTCAAGTTTTTTTAAATAACCATTTTTAAATGTGTATAAAGATGAATAAACCATATTCCTTTGGGCATCCAAAATCGGGCATATATACCCTTCATAACCCCATAAATTGAAGGCTAAACCATCGAGAGTCGGGACACCTACGATGGGCTTATTAAGTGCTTGTGCCATGCCTTTAATCGCAGAGGCGCCGACCCTTAATCCGGTGAAAGAACCGGGCCCTGTAGAGCAAGCAAAAATATCGATATCACCAACACTTAATCCGCAAGATTTTATAACCATATCAATCAAATTTATAAGTTTTTCTGAATGCTTTTTACCATCATTTAATATGTATTCACAGCATAAGTTCCCGTCCTTAACCAAAGCTGCTGAAGCTGCTGATGTTGATGTGTCAATGGCAAGTATTTTCATGCTTCTTCAGCTCCTTTAATATATCTTTATATTTATTACCGACTGCCTCAATTTGCATTAATCTTTTATCAGGTTCGCCGGTAGAAGAAATGGTTATCCATAACCTATGGTCAGGTATTATATCATAAACATTATCAGCCCATTCTATGACAGTAGCACCATTGCCATATAAATATTCATCACAACCAAGTTCCATCATTTCTTCGGAGTTTTCCAGTCTATACACGTCGAAATGATATAAAGGTATTCTGCCGGAATAGTATTCATTAATAATCGTATAAGTAGGGCTGGTTATGTATTCTTTAATGCCAAGCCCTTTACCTATACCTTGGGTAAAGGCAGTTTTTCCCACTCCCAGGTCCCCTGACAAGCATACTACACTTCCTGCAAATAAATGCTTTGATATTTCCATGGCAATATTTATAGTATCCTCAAAGGAATTTGAAATAAAAGTAAGCATAATTCCTCCGCTTCAGTTTGATTCTTAATAATACAAATACCGGAGCTTTATCTATCCATGTAGCTCCGGAATCTATAATCCGTTAAAATTATTATATTTCATTTTGCATTAAAAGTATACATTAACTTGACTCCGAGTTCTTGACACCAAATACATTCCTTCTTACTTTGCTGTCCTTTCCAATGTTTCTGAATAAACCTCCGAATGTAATATGGGGGATAGTTTTTTATACAATAATAGTGTTATTCCTGATATTAAAATTCCTTTTATCAAGTTAAAAGGCAATATAGATGTAAGTATCATAGGCAAAAGTGCTAATGACACAGGCTGTTTGGTAAATGCAGGAATCAGTACGAAGAAGTTGAAAAAGCACATTGCAATTGCCATAACTACAGTTGCCAAACTCAATCCTATGACAGCAGTTTTCTTGCTTTTATTTCTGAAATATAAAAGTGAGGCTGTTAAAACATAAGCTGAACCTGTTAAGAAATTTCCCAATTCCCCAATACCTCCGGTCTGTGAACGCAAAAGCAAATGCAATATATTTTTGATAAGTTGAATTGCTACCCCAACCCATGGTCCTAAGGAAAAAGCCCCTATAATGGCAGGTAAATCACCCAGGTCAAATTGTAAAAAAGGCGGGAAAAACGGAAGAGGGAATTCAAACAAAAACAATAAAAATGCCAAAGATGATAGAATACCTGTCTTTGTAATTAACTGAAGTCTGCGGTTTCTCAATTTTGTTACCTCCCAAAGAATATATTTTTAAACTAAAAAATCCCTGATGTTTCAGGGACAGGTTTATGCTTCGCATAAAAATAAACCTTCTTTCATCCAGACTATACTGTCGGCTCCGGAATTCAACCGGATCAGCCTTTCGGCTCGCGGGCTATACCGCCGGTAGGGAATTGCACCCGTCCCTGAAGATTAACCATTATTTAATTCTAAGTCTATTATAAAGCATTGTTAAATATCCGTCAAATAAATTTTTATAAAAAATAGATATTAACTATTACAATTCGTTACTGTTTATATATTGTTTGCTTAATGCTTCTTATATCAGAAATATTAGTATTTGATAGGGATGCAACCGCTATTTATATATCAAGTAAATCCACCTAAAATGTAAAAGTATTATGAAACCATATACAGCTGTGACACTTGTTACAAACAGGCCCAACACTTTTGCATTAATGCAAAGTTCTATAAGCCTGTCAATTACCACTATAAGTGTTAGCGGTATAATCACCTTCCATAAGACAAAAACAAACGGACTTGCTTTATATATTATTTTTACTATAGGATTAGCCTCTGAAATTATACATGCTTTTAACCCTGCATAGCTGAAAACCAAATCCAACAAATTGAAAGTATACAATATACCTAATCTTGTTTTTATATTAATTTCTGAAGATTTACTTATAAACAATACAAATACCTCCACTTTATTATAT
>JAAYKT010000309.1 GCA_012522255.1 Clostridiales bacterium | reverse complement strand
AACTCTTATGTTAGGTTTGTCCAAGCCGGCCGCTGCCGCGGTTAGGTCGGGAGATGTGGCGCGCACGCTCCAAACAATTGCCTCACGCGCCCTTGCGGCAATGCATTGTTATGTGATGTAGCCCTCTATATTTTTAAAACTGAAATTAAAAAGTCTATAACTATTTGTTCCAATAACTTAAAAGTTCATTTATATGTGGCCATAATTATTTAAATATACTAAAGTATATAGGATCCCAAGGATAAGACCTGTGATACCCTGCCATTTGCTTTTATTAATACTCTCATCAAATTTGGATAGGCCAATGGCACTAAAAATGATTGTTAGTATTGGTAATATCCCCACAACTCCGCCTAAGAAAACTGAAAAAAGTCCCATAATAAAATCTGTTAGACAAAATGGATAGTTTTTCTTTTGATTAGTTTCTTCCGTATTTATGATTCCCATATCTCTTTTTGACCTCCTCTTCTTTAACATTTTTATATTGTTCTCATACATGAACATAAAGAGCTATTCGTCACGTTTTAATACTGCAGAAACAGCGATAATTATACATATGAGTACAATTACCCCTATTGCTTGTCTAAAACCACTATAGTCTCCAGTAAATATTGAAGAAATTATTGTCAATAGAGCCGCAATAAGTATTATCGTTCCCCTGATGCCCATATTAGTTTTCCCCCTTCTTCATGAACCCCTTTCTAATTACATGCAATGCTATTCCAACTATTAAGAATATTGCTCCTATTCCCATGCTGTTCGAAGCTGTCTCCATCCCACGTAGACCAAGTCCAAAAAATGGTCCAACCACCCCTATTATTCCGGCAACAATAAGAAAACTAATAAATCTTTTCATTGAATGTCCCTCCTTTCTTAATTCATCTGAATTATTATCTATGTTTATATAATCACCTATGTTTTTTCAGGGCTATGTCACATAACGTTATGCACTCACGACGCCGAGAGCCTTAGATAGCTCTTATCTTAGGCTCGCAGGTGTGGTGCTGTCCTGCTATACACTGGTCTATTTCTCCTGTCTGCCAATTCCGCTACTGCACCTATACGGGAGTGCAGTGTTAGCCGGCGCATATCTTTTTCCAAGTCTTCAATCACAAAATGCTGATTTAGAAGAGGTAATAAACTCGATTTACAGTCCTAAAACCCTAAAGCTTGGCCCTATATAACCGGAACCCTTAAACCCTACCCAAGTAAACGAAAGCCCTAAAGCAATACCAGGAAAAACTGAAACCCTAAAGATTGACCAGGATAACAGCATTCGAAATCAATCTTACTTCGCCTAGCAAGTATATAATCATTGATAAGCATAACAAAATAACGTTTCTCTTCATATAAGAATGAAATGTGCGGCGATGAGTAGTCTACCCTGTTGTACATGCTCTATAAACGGAAGCCCTTGAGCATGACCCCCAAGATAACGGATGATTTGATATGATATCTACTAGAATAATTGCCTTGACAATATTACAAAGTCTAACAATATTATATATAAATCCCACATGGTTTTCCATGGTTTTCACGAAACCCCAGACCCTTGCCCTGATGATATGTGTCGGCTAACGGTTAGCATTGCCGACGTCCCTGAGCTTACAGGTGAAGGTCAAGCCTTACATAGCTCTTATGTTAGGCTTGAACAAGCCGACTCGGTTAGCGAAGGGATGTGGCGCGCACGCTTCAGCCTTGCCCAAGAACCTGCTTCGTTGGACTGACTTACCGCGCCCTTGTGGCAATGCAGTGTTAGCTGAAGTACATCATTCTTTTAGGAAAATCTCGCCCATAACTCATCAATCTGAGCTTTACGAGGCTCGATTATTAAATCAATTCTTACAATTAATTCCTCATACAAAGCATGAACTTTTTCAACTACATTATTACTATAGTCAATTTCTGTACCATTTACGTTTAGTTTATAATTAATTGTTGCACCCATATCTTTTCTGAACCAATCTGTCTTAATCAATTTTTCATCTAAATGCTCTAAATTATTTCTAGCCTTTCTAAAAAGAGTTATCTCTTCATATTTTTTTACAATCTCTTTTAAGCATTCATCATCAAATTGATTGGCCAGCTCAAAAGCCAGCTTGATAACTTTATCTATACATATGATGTAAAAATGAATATCCCCAGTATGCTTTGAAAAAGCCACTCTCTTTTCCATACTATATAATTCAGGTAATTTGCAAGCTTCCATCATTTCATGTTCATCTTTTCTAAGCCTTTCGACTTGAACACCAACAAGATTTACATAAGTTTCTAGAAAGAATAGAATGTCTTCGGTAACTTTATCCCTTTTCTCTTTAAATAAGATAGGATCGTGTAGATAACGATATAGTCTAATATACTCATTAAAATACTTCAAAATAAATTCCTCCCCAACTTAAACCATAGAACAATTCAGAACATAATGTATTTCAGCTAACGTCTGTGGCTTCCCGACGCCTCTGAGCCGAACCCGCAGAGCCCTTCTTCCTGGCGGTGCTTGCACCCGGCGAAGGGGTGTGGCGCGCAGGCTTCAGCCCCGCCCTCAGTCCTTCCCACGCTGCCCCGGCTTTTCGCGCCGGATGGGAAGCCATGGTTATATGATGGATGGGGCGACCTTAGCTTCAGTGCCGCCATGAATGGCGGCATCTTAAACAACTTCATGCGATTCATGTTGTATAATCACTGAAGGGAAATTTCTTTTGTCATACTTATCTACTGTTTCATTGTTAATAAAGCACTGAAAATCAATACTATTTTTCACATCCTGGTAATGCTTAATATCTATTCTTATACTCAAGTCCATGTAAGTTCTAAAACATTCCTTCTTTATATTCCAGTAATATAAATCAAAGGTAATATTTCGTGATAGAGTAAATGATCCATTCTTTAATAAAAGCTCTACCTCAAATCCATGTGAATCAAACTTTCTTCTTTCTGTTACATCTTCGTATCTGGGGGATTGTATAATATCATTTTGACATTGTTTTATAATACTATCAATCTTGTTTTTGTCAAAAATAAGAGTAAGTTCACCTTCAGTACTCTCGCCAAGCGTTATTGGAGTACCTATATGAATACCTATATCCTTAGATTTTGAAGTAATCTCTCTTATATAAGCTAGTCCCTTCCCATAATTGATAATCTTTATATGTGCTTTGTACTTACTGTTTATCACATCATCTTCAATCCCATGCATTATTGCCTTCTATACAACAGCTGGTTTTAGCTCCTCTTCAAAGTGTTTTTTGGAAATAAGTGACGAATATGCAGCCGCTGTAGCTGCAAGAAATGTTATGAATGCAATAACTAAATTCCAATCTAACTTTTGATTTTTTTCAATGGTTTTGAATTCGTGTAACTTACCTTCTGAATATGCTTCAAATTCTACTGATATGTCTTCAGTTGATTGCGTTTCCGCAAAGATATATGTCCCATTAAAAAGCAAAACAATTGCACTTAATAATATAATAATCAGGATAGCCTTTATACTTCTCATAAAACCTCCTATCAAGAGTTTTCCATATTTCCACTCCATGGATGGCGATGCCTTAAATCTCTATGTTTTTATTGTAAACCTATTATTATTGGCACAATGAGGACATACAGCATCAACCTCGATAGCACCATTATCAATGAACGCATAATTTGCAATAGGAGCATTAACGCTTGTCACTTGGAATAAGCCATAACTTTGTCTTCCGGTCTTAATATCAACTTGATAATTAAAACTTTCTTTACAATAAAAACACTTATGTTCATTAATCTTACTTTCAACTATAATTTGAGACATACAATATCCCTCCTCAATAATCTCATAATTATGCTACAATCTCTTTGTGGTAATCATTCCAATACTTTTTCAGAACTTCAATATTCTCTCTAACTCATTCAATTGCTTGTTTCTGCTGTTTAGATGGAATATTTCCTTCAAGAACTTGAAAACTCATCAAAGAAACTGAAATATTCTTCCCTTGGTAAGAAACATGGCAATGTGGTTCGTTATGCCCCTTCTCTTTCGGACGTATTTCAAATTTGATACCTTTGAGAGTAGCTACGCTAACGAAAGTACTTCTACCGGTTAGTATCTGCTCCCACATAAAAAAACTTATTTTTTCATCTCTCAGTGCCATAATAAACCTCACTTATCATATTCCGCACACGGAAGTGCAGTTTTTTTGCGCCATCTGTCATATAACGTTCCGGCTTCCCGACGCCCCTGAGCCGGACCCTCAAAGCCCTTCTTCCTGGCGGTGCTTGCACCCGGCAAAGGGGTGTGGCGCGCAGGCTGCAGCCCTGCCAAAAATCCTGCCTGCGTTGAACCAGCTTATCGCGCCGAATGGGAAGCCATGGTTAGGCGATTTGACCATCACTTTTTAGGAACGGTTTTTACATTTTCAAGGTTTGCCTCCACGCCTTTTTCTGTAACGAATGTCATTTGAATTGTCATATCTGCATTGATGTTAGAATCAATATTGTCAACAAATGAAAAAACTCTTTTTCCGTCAACAATAGTAGCTTTTATATTTTCATTTTTAATTAAAATGAGTGGGATAGTTGGTAAATCTTTTGGGGGAATTTTATATTGCCCTCGAAATTCAATCCTAGGTTGATGAATGTTATAGATAGGTTCTGGGCCTTCTTGCACTTCTTTTACATCTAGGGACAAAGCTAAATAAATGCCCTTCAATAAAATAATTCTGCATAATTCTGAACATTCACTAACTTGGAACATCGCAGTCTCCAAATCACCCGCACCATGTTGCAGATCAACACGGAGATTTCGACATCTTTTAAAGTCCTTTACACCATTTATACTATGTTTTTCAAATAATGACCGTACTCCCTTTGCACTTGGTACTTCATACGGTTCCCCACACGAAACACAATTTCTCTTCTCAATATTTTCTCCCAACATTTCACCTAATGTTTTGTCGAGGTTTTCTAATCCCAACCAATAACTCATGAATCTGTCTAATGGATCAGTTTCGATTAAGCCCTTCCTATACCATCTAATCGCTCTTGAAATTCTTTTATTACTATTTTTTAGTATTTTTTCAACTAAATTCTTGAACTTATCATTATCGAAAACACGTTTTCTCTTAAAATGGTCACTGCACAGATATTCCACCTGAATATACTCTGTAGAAGTTGCATTATTTGAGGTTTCGTAACCCAATTGTAATTGTGCTTCTCCCACTGTGGCATTTGTAACTACAGTAAGCATAGTTAAAATCCCATCTACTCGTTGACGGGCCATATTAATGGCTTTGTCCATCGAATCAGCACTTATGTCAACAATAGCTTTCAAACCTCTATGAATTGGTACACCTTCTTCCGTATCCTTGCGATCAATCAATGTTATCATATTCAACCCATCTACTTTTTTAAGATTTATTTCTAGATTACCTATTTCGTCTTTTATAGGATCTGCAATTGAAAAAGAGCTTTCAGTAATATCAAACAAACATCGGAATGATCTCATCTACTCTACCTCCATTCGACTGGTCATTTCGCCTAACGTTCCGGCTTCCCGACGCCCCTGAGCCGGACCCACAGGGCCCTTCTTCCTGGCGGTGCTTGCACCCGGCGAAGGGGTGTGGCGCGCCTGCTCCAGCCTTGCCCTCAATCCTTCCCTCGCTGCCCCCGCTTTTCGCGCCGAATGGGAAGCCATGGTTATGTGAAGTTTGATGTCAGCTACTATGCAATCACCTAACTATTTAATTGCCATTTTCCATTTCTTTAAAAGCCTTCTTCATATCATCAAACTTTTT
>JAAYKT010000308.1 GCA_012522255.1 Clostridiales bacterium | reverse complement strand
CTTTTGGACCGGGAATTGTATTACCTGAGTACCGAATTAAGTCTTTATGATAAATCGGGGCGATTGACAACCAAGTCCTTTTGGGATAGCAAAGACAAATTAGTCCGGAAATCTGAGTTCGTATATAATCAAAAAAATCAGCTGACCCTTATAACTGTTTTTTATTCCAGTTCTGAGCCCGATGAAGAAGTTTATGAATACGATGCTCCGGGCAGGAAGATTAAAACGAAATTCTATAGCAATAAAAAACTAAGGAAATATTATGATTTCTTTTATGAAGGTGAAGGACATCAACTTACTTCCCAAAAAACGTATTTAATTGGAGAACTGATTTCTTTCGATCAATTTATTTATAATAAAGCAGGGCGGTTAATCCGTTTTGAGAGCCATAATAAAAAAGGGGAAAAGACGGAAGAGAAGCAAATCAAATACAACCAGGAAGGTCAGATCGTTGAGTCTGTTATTCTTTACCTGAAAGACAACGCTTTAATACCCTGGGGAAAAGTGGTTACCTATTATGATGAAGATGAGGAAAGATCGGAAGTAATCTGGTATTTGAAAAACGGTGAGGTTGACAGCCATTACCTTTACGAATACGAGTTTGATGACATTGGTAACTTGATTCAAATGAAGACCTTCCAGAACGGGTTTTTAGTTCACCGTTTGGAGAGAGAGATAGAGTATTATTGATTTGGAAGAAAAGCTTTGAAAAATTTTGATAATAGTTGTGTGTTATTTCCTTACTGCTGGTGTTGCAGGGGTAGTTGGGCATACTCTATCTGGCAGCAATCCCAAGCGTTGTATGGACATAACACGCAAAGTTACCAATTATTCTTCTGTCATCGATAAGTTTTGCTCTCCAGGAAGAGTATATACCGGCTTCATTCATGTTCCTGGAGAGCGCATTACAGTTGCTGATAAATGCATCATGGGCGCGAGACCTTAAGGTATCCATATCTTGTCGGCTTTCGTGTCCGCTTAAATACCAGTCCACTATGATTTGGGAATATCGAACGGCGGATTTTAACCACATATCATACAAAGGCTTATGTTTCGTTTTTCGTTTGCTTTGAAAAAGGGATGCTGCTTCTGTGTATTCCATAATGTTTAATTTAGCTATTGCGAAATAATGCCTCGGCAATTCGACCCGTTTCACCCCCTAGGGTTGGGTCTGCGGACATTATTGACTGTAAAATTTAATGAAATTCCTTTTATAGAATTATTTGAATGAGCCAACTGTTTGGTCTGGTAAAAACAATCCTTGAACTGACCTGGGAGGTCAAAGGAGCCCTCTTGACCAGGCCTGAAGATCTTTTGGATCATAAACTTTATTATTTACAGACTGAAGTCAAGACCTACTCCAGATATGGTGACCTTTTATACAGTGTTCTTTGGAATAACAAGAATGAAGTAGTCCGGAAATCGGACCTTGCATACAATCGCAAAGGAAAACTCATTCAAGAAACAAATTTTTACCTGGGTTACGGTTATGACCATGAGATTTATGAATACAACGGTCATGGAGACAAGATGAGAATAAAATTGTTTATGAAAAACCAATTAACGGAGTGCACTCATTTTCTTTATGATACAATGGGAGTATGTGTCAGGATTGATAGGAAAAATAATAAAGGAGAATTGCTTAGTTCCAGGCATGTCGAATATAACATTGAGGAGAACCTTGTTCATTATAAAATATTTAATGGGAAGGGAGAAAAAGACGGAGAGGATTTAAAGTATTTTACTGAACAAAATCAGTTAATTAAGAGCATTTATTGCTTCCAGGATGCGGAATCGATTCCTTGGGAAAAGCTAATCACCTGCAATGATGGTCAGGGAAATATAGTTAAAGAATCCTGGCACAGACATAATGGGGAGCTTGGCAGGCAAAATGTCCACAAATATGATTTTGACCGCTACGGCAACTGGATCAGCAGGAAAACTTTTGAAAGTGGGTATTTGATTTTGCGAAAGGAGAGGATAATTGAATATTTTTGATTTTTATGCAAGCAAAACTTGCCAGCCTTCATATTAAGTCGATGGCTTTAATTCCTTAATCAGTTTTCTTTTTTTCTCTAATCTCAAGTTTCGTTTTTAAAATATAGGCCAAATTTTGGAGTCCGAATTTTTCTTCCTCTTTTTCAAGCGATTCTCTATAGCGGAGACACCTAATGATTACATCTTCAGCATTATAATCATCGTGAATCGAATTAAATCTCTTTTCTTCATCAAAATCTCCCGGAAGAATGAAACAATTAACAATAAAAAGTAGGTACATAAAATCAGAGAATTCAGATGGGTTCTTTCCGGGAG
>JAAYKT010000307.1 GCA_012522255.1 Clostridiales bacterium | reverse complement strand
GGAATATACTCCAAAAGCAAACCCGCTTACTTCTATTATATATAAAAGTATTATATTGCAAAAAATATGCCATATACTCCCTTTTAGAATTATCTAATAAAATAAGTTCACAATTTTTTTATAAATATGCCCAATTGTTCCTGTGGTTGCCATAATCCGATTAAACTTATACAAATAAACCGATCTCAACCCACCGTTGACTTTAAAAGTATATAAAAAAAAGACCTGGTGCCCAAAATTTGGCATCATGTCTTAAATAGAGTTGCTTTTACAACTATATAAATTAAATATAATTTATGAACATAGATTGTTTCAATTTAACACAATAACACTTTTTTATGTCTTAGCAATATCTTTTCTGTTATAACACCCTTCAAAATCTATCTTTTCTATGTCCTTATATACATTTTCTCTTGCATCGGCCACCGTTTTTCCCAATGCCGACAGAACCAAAACCCTTCCGCCGTTGGTTACGACCTTACCATCAATAAATTTGGTGCCAGCATGGAAAACCATACTGTCTACCACGCTGTTCAGTCCCCTAATTTCATAGCCTTTTTTATAACTTCCCGGATATCCTGAAGATGCCATTACTACGCAAACCGCCGCCTCTTCTTTCCATTCTATACATTCTTTATCCAATCTTTCATCTATAACTGCTTCCATTATATCCATTAAGTCACTTTCTAAGCGAAGCAACACCACCTCAGCTTCTGGGTCACCAAATCGACAATTATACTCAATAACCTTGGGTCCTTTATCTGTCAACATCAATCCAAAGTACAATACACCTTTATAGGATCTGTTCTCATATTTCATAGCTTTGACGGTCGGGAGTATAATCGTTTCCATAATTTCAGCCGACATCTCTTCTCTATAATGCAAAGCCGGTGATACAGCTCCCATGCCTCCCGTATTTAAGCCTTCATCATCATCAAAGATTCGCTTGTAGTCCTGGGCGCTAACCATCGGCACAGCGGTTATTCCATCAGTAAAAGCTAAAATAGTTGCCTCTTTGCCGTTTAAGTATTCTTCAATAATAACTCTGTTTCCCGCTTCTCCAAATTGCTTTTCTTCCATTATCGAATCTATGGCCTTGATTCCGGAACCAAGATCGTCAACAATTATTACCCCTTTTCCAGCCGCTAATCCGTCTGCTTTTATAACTACCGGAAAACCGAATTCGCTTAGGTTCGCCTTAGCCTCGGCAGGGCTTTCGTAAATCTTATAAGAAGCCGTTGGGATTTTATACTTTTCCATTAATTCTTTTGAAAAAGCCTTACTGCTTTCAATAATAGCCGCATTTTGTCTTGGCCCGAATACTCTTAACCCTTTCTTTTCAAAATAATCCGTGATTCCCAAGCTTAAAGGCACCTCAGGTCCGACTACCGTAATGTCAATTTTCTTATTCAAAACAAATTCATAAAGGCCCTCTATATCCTCTGCTTTTATATCAATGCATTCTGCCATCTGCCTTATGCCCCCATTACCGGGTGCACAAAATATTTCGTTTACCTTCATACTTTGGGACAATTTCCAAACCAAGGCGTGTTCACGGCCTCCGCCTCCAACTACTAAAACTCTCAATACTACGCCCCTCTCTTAGTGTTTAAAATGCCTCATACCTGTAAATATCATTGATATACCCTTTTCGTTGCACATTTTTATAGATTCATCATCTTTTAAAGAGCCACCGGGCTGGATAATGGCCCTTATACCGGCATTAGCAGCAGCAGCTACAACATCCGGAAAGGGGAAGAATGCATCCGAAGCCATAACTGCGCCAACTGACTGTTGTCCAGCCCTGGTTAAACTCATTTCGGCAGCCCAGATCCTATTTGTCTGACCAGGCCCTATTCCCAAGGTTTTGCCATCCTTGGCTATAACAATTGCATTTGATTTAACATGCTTAACTACCTTCCAGGTAAAAAGCAAATCTTTGTATTCCTCTTTATTTGGTTTTGTCTTGGTAACATAGTTTATATCTTTTTCGTCAAAATCCCTGTAATCTGAATCCTGTACCAACAAACCACCGTAAACTTTTTTTAACTCTATGCCTTCCGGTGGTCTGAAAGATATTTCATCCAATTTCAAAACTCTAAGATTTTTCTTTTCTTTTAATATCTTTAAGGCCTCATCGGTATAATCCGGTGCAATTATTATTTCCAGAAATATCTCAGCCATCAAAGCGGCAGCCCTATCATCCACTATCCTGTTTACTGCTACGATACCGCCGAATATAGATACGGGGTCACCTTCATAAGCTTTTATATATGCATCATAACTATCTGCTCCCAAAGCAACGCCGCAGGGATTGGCATGCTTTACTGCAACACACGCTGGTTCGTCAAATTCCTTCAAGAGTTCCAATGCTCCATTAGCATCATTTATATTATTAAAAGACAGTTCTTTCCCGTTTAGTTGCACTGCATTATGTAAGGCTCCTTTTGCCTTACATGAATCCTTATAAAATGCAGCATTTTGATGTGGGTTTTCACCATATCTTAATTCCTGAACTTTTTCATACGTATATGTCAATAAATCGGGGTACTTAGGTAAATCAGCTTTCTTCCATAGATAATCCGCTATCAATGCATCATAATGAGCGGTATGAGAAAACACCTTTGCTGCCAACTCTAATCTTGTCTTTTTTGATACTTCTCCTATGTTTTCCAGCTCATTGATGATTTTTTCATAATCAGAAGGATCTGTAACAACAGTAACATATTTATTATTTTTAGCTGCCGCCCTTAACATTGACGGGCCGCCTATATCGATGTTTTCAATAGCTAAGTCCAAAGAACAATCTTCATTTTCAATTGTTTTCTTAAAGGGGTAAAGATTTACCACAACTATATCAATTATTTCTATACCCAGTTCTCTTAATGTGTTCATATGTACTGTATTGTCTCTAATAGCTAAAAGTCCGCCGTGAATTTTGGGATGTAATGTTTTTACCCTGCCATCCAGGCACTCGGGAAACCCGGTAATATTGGATATAGGAATAATACTTAACCCTGCTTCGGACAATGCCTTAGCGGTTCCCCCCGTGGAAATAATGCTTACCCCAAGGGCATCAAGTTTTTTGGCAAATTCAACTATGCCTTCTTTATCTGAAACGCTTATGAGAGCCCTTTTCATCATATATATCATTTTCCTTTCGTATTAATTAATTTGCTTAACTTTTCTGCCTTCTATAATTAACTTACCGTCACAGTATAATCTGACTGCTTCCGGTAAAATCTTATGCTCAACTTGCAATACCCTAAGAGCCAATGTTTCCGGTGTATCATCTTCCATCACAGGTACGGCCTCCTGCAATATGATAGGACCTGTGTCTGCTTTTTCATCAACAAAATGAACGGTAGCCCCGGAAACTTTGATGCCATAATCCAAAGCAGCCGTATGAACTTTTTGCCCGTAATAGCCTTCACCACAAAATGACGGTATAAGTGCCGGATGAATATTTATAATTTTCTCATTAAAAACCTCAACAAAATTTTTAGATAAAATAGTTAAAAATCCTGCCAAAACAATAAGATCCACTTCATATTCTTTAAGTGTATTTATTAAGGTATCAAAAAACTCACCTTTATTCTTATAGTCTTTTCTGCTTATAACAATGCCATCAATACCATGCTTTTTTGCTCTTTCTATACCATGAGCATTATCCCTGTCAGAAATCACAACTGCTATATTCCCGTTTATGCTTCCGCCATTTATCGCATCTATAAGTGCCTGCAAATTGGTTCCACCGCCGGAAATCAAAACTCCGATCTTTACTTTTGACAAAGCTCTATACCCCCCCGGCCATCGACAATATCGCCTATGACATATGCTTTTTCATTCATAGTTTTAAGAGAATTCATAATATCATCGACTGACAATCTGTCAACAATTAATACAAGACCTATTCCCATATTGAAAGTATTAAAAAGTACATACTCCTCTATCTTCCCCAATCGTCCCATCAAATTAAAAATAGGAAGTACGGGCCAGCTTCCTAATTCTATTCTGCCCATCAATCCATTAGGAATAGTCCGCGGAATGTTTTCTATAAAACCTCCGCCGGTAATATGGGCAATTCCTTTTATTTCATATTGTCTTAAAAGCTTAAGTATTGTTTTAACATAGATCCTGGTAGGAGTTAAAAGTTCATCCCCTAAAATTTTTGGCAGTTCCGGAAACCTTGAATCAACTTTATAATCATTTATTTCAAAAAACAGTTTTCTGACAAGAGAATAGCCATTGCTGTGAATTCCGGAGGAAGGCAGACCTATTATGATATCGCCCTTTGCAACTTGGCTTCCGTTAATAACCTTTTCTTTATCAACAATTCCCACTGCAAAACCTGCCAAATCATATTCTTCTTCATTATAAAATCCGGGCATCTCAGCAGTTTCCCCGCCTATCAATGCGCAAAAAGATTCCACACACCCGTCACATATTCCTTTTACAATATCCGAAGCTTTTTGAGGATTTAATTTTCCGGTGCCTATATAATCCAAGAAAAACAAGGGTTTGGCACCATGACAGACAATATCGTTTACACACATAGCCACACAATCAATACCTATGGTATCATGTTTATCCATCATAAAAGCAATTTGCAATTTCGTACCGACACCATCGGTGCCCGATACTAATATGGGATTACTGTAGTCATTAAAATCAGGTGCAAAAAATCCGCCAAAGCTTCCCAAATTCCCCATGGCGCCCGGTATTTCCGTCCTCTTTACATGTTCTTTCATTAATTTAACCGCTTTATAACCGGCTTCAACATCTACTCCGGAACTCTTATAAGTCAATTTATCATCCATCTTTATGTACCTCATTTCTTGCAACACATTAGAATGGTTCTTCTATGTTTTATGACATAATAGAGCCGCCCTGTTTGTGTCCTATATTTCCATAGGGTAATCCCCGGAAAAACATGCCGTGCAAAAGCCTTCACCTTCACTGCCGACAGATTCCAATAACCCTTCCAGGCTCAGATAGCCTAAACTGTCTGCTTCTATGAAGTCCTTAATCCTTTCCACATATTTAATTGACCCCACCAATTCTTTTTTTGACGGTGTATCTATACCAAAATAACAGGGATTCATTACCGGCGGTGAGCTTACCCTTACATGAACTTCAACAGCTCCGGCTTCACGTAAACTTTGAATGATTTTTTTACTTGTGGTTCCTCTGACAATACTGTCATCAACCATAACAACTCTTTTACCCTTTATATATTCTTTTAGAGGATTCAGTTTAAGCTTCACTCCCAGCTCCCTCATCGCCTGGGTTGGTTGTATAAAAGACCTTCCCACATATCTGTTTTTTATCAAACCAATAGAATAAGGTGTCCCCGACTCGTTGGCATACCCAATCCCGGCGGGAGTCCCCGAATCCGGTACGGATATTACAATATCCGCTTTCGCCGGCTGCTCCCTGGCAAGAATCCTACCTGCCTTTTCTCTGGATTTATATATCCCTATATCATCCATTATGCTGTCCGGCCTTGCAAAATATAAGTATTCGAATATGCAAGATTTTTTCGGGTCTTTTCCATTTCCGGGAATGCTTTTTATACCTTTTTCATCAATGACTACAATCTCCCCCGGCTTTATGTCTCTGATTAATTCCCCACCAATGGTATCTATAGCGCAGCTCTCAGAAGCCAATATATAACCGCTGTCAAATCTACCCAAAACCAAAGGGCGCATACCCGGGCCGTCCCTTACTCCTATCAATTTATCTTTTGTCATTATAGCCAGTGCATAGGATCCTTTAATGATTTTTACAGTCTCTAAAATAGCGCTGACAATATCGCCTTTATAGTGCTTGGCTATCAATGCAGCTATTACTTCACTGTCTATGGAGGTACTGAAAATCATACCTTGATCTTCCATTTGATCTCTTATATCAAAAGCGTTTATCAACCTTCCATCATGGGATAAAGCCAAGCTGCCATTTTTATATTTAACCATGAGAGGTTGAGCATTTGATGCAAAACTTTGCCCGGAGGTTGAGTATCTGACATGACCTAAAACCATATCGCCTTTTAGTAAATTCAATATTTTTTCATCAAAAACTTCACCGACCAAGCCCATTTCTTTATAACAAGTAATTACTCCTTCATTATTTATGGCAATTCCGGCGCTTTGCTGTCCTCTATGCTGAAGTGCAATAAGCCCATAGTAGGCATCGGCCGCCGAGTTTATATTCCCTTTATCAAAAATTCCTACAATCCCACCCATTTATTTATCTCCTTATGTTATACATCCATTTAAATTAGCCTTACAAGTTCTCCGTCCTAAACTTTTCATCTTTCTTTAATACATTATCCTGCATTTTCTTTCTATACAATTTTAATTCATCCTTAAGATGATTATATTTTATGGACAATATTTCGATTGCAAGCAATCCGGCATTTTGCGCACCGCCGATGCCTACTGTGGCAACGGGTATTCCCGGTGGCATCTGAACTATTGAAAGAAGGGCATCCATACCATCAAGTTCTGAAGACTTTATAGGAATGCCTATGACAGGAAGTGTTGTATAAGATGCTATAACACCGGGTAGATGAGCTGCTTTACCTGCCGCCGCTATTATTACCTCAAAACCGGCTTCTTCAGCTCCTTTGGCATATCTTGCCGTTACCTCCGGTGTTCTATGTGCCGATAATATTCTAACTTCATAATATATTTCAAATTCTTTTAAAATGTCTATCGCCTTTGAAACTACAGATAAATCCGAGTCGCTTCCCATTATTACCGCAACCTTAGGCTCTCTATCCGACATCAAATCACCCTTTCATATTTTTTCAATAAAATTTGTTTTCACTTTTATTATACCCTAACAAGCAAAAAGACAGGTGGTGAAACCTGTCCATCATATTAAATGGATTGTATTTCACTCATAGTCAAACAATTTACGGTTGCTTGGTAGAAACTTTCGGACCCTATTCCCGATATTATATGAGTTATACATTCTTCGATATTTATAGTTTTATGGTAACATAAGGTTCCTTAATTCGTCAATATTGTTTTGAGTTATGGAGAGTCTTTAGATCCTTCACCTTATATAGAATAAGCTATAGTCCCGATGAAACTATATTTTAAAATATTCGACTCCGGCAGCAAAAATGTTCTGGTCTTTATTACCGGAAATATTTATCCCGACAAAATCTCCTTTTCTTTCCGAATGCCCCATTTTCCCCAAAACTCTGCCGTCGGGGCTGGTTATTGCTTCTATTGCTTTATAGGAACCATTTGGATTATTGTACAGATACTGAGCTGCAATCTGTCCATTTTCCTCTAATTCATTTATAAGATCATCTCCTGCTACAAATCTTCCCTCCTTGTGTGATACAGGTAAAACATGTGTATCGCCTAATTCAAAGTTAGCAAACCATGGCGATAAAGTAGAAGTAATTTTAGTTGTTATCATAGCAGAAATATTTCTGCCATTATTATTTATGGTTAGAGCAGCACCATTACCATCAGCATCTTTTATACAGCCATAAGGCAGCAAACCTAATTTTAGCAATGCCTGAAAACCGTTGCCTATTCCTAAAATCAATCCATCTTTATTTGTTAGAAAATTCTTTATTGATTCAGTGACTTCACCGGTTTTAATAACTGCTGTTATAAAATTAGTTGCACCATAAGGCTCATTTCCACCACTAAACCCTCCGGTCAAGGCTATTATCTGAGATTGAGAAATCTTTTCTAATAATATCTTCTTTGATTCTTCAAAATCTTTTCTTGACAGATTTTTTACAACCAGTGTTTCTGCTATGGCTCCTGCTTTTTCAAAGGCCTTCGCAACCTCGTATTCGCTGTTTGTGCCCAAAAACACCGGAATAAGTACTTTTGGTTTTGTGATACCAATCTTTGGTCTGGCCGTGTTTCTTTTTTTATACTCTACCACTCCATTAATAAATTTAGAAGAATCGCAATTTGCATCACAACCATAGGCATTAGCTGTCGCCGGGAAAACTTCTTTTAACGCATCCGTCCATGCACTATAAGCATCCTTCAAAGAAATACATAAACCATCCATGATAATTTTTTCTTCCTCTGTTGTCTCTCCTATCAATGCATATTCTATATCCGATAAGTCTTCAATTGCAGCTTTTTTGTCAAGTTCTATTATAAATGAACCCAGATTGGGTATAAATAGCTTTGCAAAATCAGTATCATCATTAAGCCTAATCCCTATCCTATTCCCAAAACACATTTTAGAAATTTCTGCAGATAATCCGCCTTCTTTTATCGTGGAAGCAGAAAGAACTTTACCCGATTTAATAAGTCTGTATACTTTCTCATAAAGTTTTTTCAAATAGGTAAAGTCAGGCATATGGTTTTCATCTTTTTTAATGGGCAAAAGCACAACTCTATTTCCCGGCACTTTAAACTCGGGAGATATGGCATTTCGCACGTCCATAACATTTAAGGCAAAGGTTACCAAGGTTGGAGGTACATGAATATCCATGAATGTACCGGACATACTGTCTTTTCCGCCAATGGCAGGTAAAGAAAGCGAATCCTGTACCGCAAAGGCACCCAAAAGCGCCGCAAAAGGTTTACCCCATTTGCATTGGTCATCACCTAATTTTTCAAAATATTCCTGCATCGAAAGTCTTATTTTTCTATAATCCCCACCCATGGCTACAATTTTTGACACCGCCATTATTACTGAATAAATTCCGCCATGAAAAGGGCTCCACTCAAAAAGATAGGGATTATATCCATAAGTCATGGCAGTTGAGGTAACTGTCTCGCCTTTTAAAACTGGCAGTTTCATCAATAATCCTTCTGTGGGGGTATCCTGATATTTGCCTCCAAAAGGCGCTAAAATCGTATTCGCCCCCGCGCTGAAATCAAACTTTTGCACCAACCCTTTTTGGCTGCATATATTCAGTCTTTTTAGGTTTTCCAACCATTTATTTTTTATATCCGGCTCGTCGGTCATTGAAAGGTCGAAGTATGCTTTTTCTTCATTTATAGCATCTACTATAACGCTTGTATGTTGCCTTACGCCGTTTGAATCCAAAAAATCTCTTTTTATATCAACTATGGTATTACCCTTCCAAATCATTGTAAGTCTTTTCTCATCAGTGACTAAGGCTATAATCGTTGCTTCCAGGTTTTCTTCATTTGCATATTTAATAAATCTATCTTTGTCTGCAGTTCCCACTATAACAGCCATTCTTTCTTGGGATTCCGAAATAGCCAGCTCCGTCCCATCCAAACCTTCATATTTCACCGGTACTGCATCCAGGTTAATTAACAATCCATCCGCGAGCTCTCCTACAGCCACGGAAACACCACCTGCACCAAAATCATTGCATTTTTTTATCATCTTGCTGACTTGGGGATTTCTGAACAATTTTTGTATATATCCCTCAATAGATGCATTGCCTTTTTGTACCTCCGCGCCGCTTTTAACAGCCGATTCTTCGTCATGCTCCTTTGATGAACCTGTGGCACCGCCACAACCATCCCTTCCGGTCTTGCCCCCCACAAGTATAACCGCATCTCCGGGCACAGGCTTTTCTCTAACCACATTTTCCTTGGGTGCCGCTGCTATAACTGCACCAAGCTCCATCCTTTTTGCAACAAAACCGTCATGATATATCTCTTCCACCTGCCCTGCGGGAATACCGATTTGACTTCCATAAGAGCTGTATCCCAATGCTGCAGTAGTTGTTATTTTTCTCTGGGGAAGCTTACCCGGCAAAGTCTCATCTGCCGGTGTCCTTGGGTCACCGCTGCCGGTAATTCTTATTGCGCCGTATACATAAGATCTTCCTGACAAGGGGTCCCTAATTGCACCGCCTAAACAGGTTGCCGCGCCTCCAAATGGTTCAATCTCCGTAGGATGATTATGAGTCTCGTTTTTAAACATTACAAGCCATTTTTCCTCTTTGCCGTCTATCTTTGCTTCGACTTCTATGCTTGCAGCATTAATCTCATCAGACTCCTCCAAGTCCGGGAGGTCTCCCTTTTTTCTCATTTCTTTCGCTGTTATTTGAGCTAAATCCATTAAACAAATTTCCTTTTGTCTCTCCCCATACACAAAACCACGTACTTCTTTGTATTTTTCGAAGGCCTTTTCAATTATACTTTTATACTTTCCCTCTTCTATCTTCACTTTGTCGATAATTGTATTGAATGTAGTGTGCCTGCAGTGGTCTGACCAATATGTATCAATTACCCTTATCTCGGTAATAGTCGGGTTTCTCTTTTCTACATTTTTAAAATAATCAATAGTGAATTTCAAATCTTCCAAAGTCATTGCCAAACCCAAAGAATCTAAATATTCCTCTCCATCTTTATCATCAATGAAGCCTTCTAAAATCTCCACCTTATCCGGTACTGCAATTTCTTCTTTTAACGTATGAGGTTTTTCAACTGCCGCTTCCCTCGTCTCCACCGGGTTGATATAGTAATTTTTTATCTTGTCAAAATCATTATTTGATATCTTACCTTCCAAGATAATAACATCGGCTGTTCGCAATATGATGTCTTCATCTGCTGACATAATCTTTAGACATTGCATGGCAAAATCCGCTTTTTGATTATATTGGCCGGGTAAAAATTCAACAATAAAATACTTATCTTCTTTGTTTATTTTTATTTCTTCTTCATAAATGCAATCTACCACAGGATCAAAAAAAACTATAGGCTTTGCATTTTTATATGTTTCATCGTCCATGCCTTCCACGTCAATTCTATGTACAATTCTAATGCCTGACAATTTTTCTATGCCTAAAAAATCCTTTAATTCATTTAGCAGCAGTTCAGACTCAACAGCGTATTCAGGCTTTTTTTCTATATATATTCTTCTTACTTTATTCAAGCGTTTTCACTCCCATATTTAATTCTATTTCTTATGATACTCTAATTTTGGGCTTATTTACAGTTTTTTATTTAGAATCTGATAATAATATAATTCTTGTAAGCTAATGGAAATGCCATTAAATGATAGGCCATACAATAACGATATATATTGTATGGTAGCAGAAGTTTCGGAACCT
>JAAYKT010000306.1 GCA_012522255.1 Clostridiales bacterium | reverse complement strand
GTATTTGGATATCCAAATGCTATGCTTGCAAGTACCAATTCACCTCACAGGTGTCTTGGTACTAACCCCGCCCAAATCAGCGACATTCGACTGATTTTTCCTTATGTTTTTTCTTTTTGTTATGCTCTTTTTGCATATTTTCTTTTACAAGTTTACTACCCAAATCTGAAATTGTGTCACGAAGCATTTCCATATGAGAACAGTCATTTTTTAGCCATGTACGGTAACATGCTGCAAGGGGATACTCCAATTTCAGCAAAGCCTTTGCTTGTTCAGGTGATAAGTAATCATCCTCAAAAGTCATTAAAATATCCTCACGCATAACAAGTTCATATGCTTGCTCGATGATTTTCTCGGGTGTGGATTTTTTAAGTTCTGCAATAAACTCTTGTTGTTCCTTGTAAGCTTTTTCATAAAGATTGATACGCAAATATTCAGTATTCATAAACATTTCATCTCCAATTTGTTTAATTTTGGGTATAGAAAAAGCCTGCTACATAAAAGCAACAGGCTTAAATCCAAAATATTTTTATCTTTCTTTTTCTTTGTCCTTTTTGGGAAATGGTATTCTAAACATTCTAAAATAGTCTTTTTGGGCTTCAATCTCACATTGGGCTATTAGCTTTAAAAACTCCCTGTCATTTGGACTATTTTCACGCTGTGAAGCCTTTAGTGCGGATATATATTCGTGCCGCAGGACAGGGGGAATGGATATAATTTGATAGCCTTTATTGAGCAATACCATGTTCATAAGCAATCTTGCTGTACGTCCATTTCCGTCTGCGAAGGGATGAATGTCTACCAATCGCCTATGTGCAAATGCCGCCAACACAACAGGATGTAAGCTATCCTTTTGAACATTAAGTTCATCTACAAATTCTTGCATTTGCTGTGGCACATCTTCGGGTGTTGGCGGTAGATATTCTGTGCCGGTTATAAAAATTTGATGGTTTCTATATACTCCCGCATTATCGCCATCCATGTTATTGTAAAACAACTTATGAAGCCTCAAAATCATATCTTCGGTAAAATGAAAATCTTTTAAGCGTGCCACTTCTAACATATAGTCATAAGCCTTTGCATGACCTGTTGCTTCATAGTAGTCCTTAATTGGCTTTCCGCCAATGGTGATACCGTCCTCTAAAATAACCTTTGTTTCGCTGAGGGTTAATGTGTTGCCCTCTAAAGCGTTCGAGGAATAGGTTGTGGCGATACGAAAATAGCTATCCAGTTCCTTGATTTCTTCTGGTTTAAGCGGAGGGCGATTGTCAATTATCTTTTTACATTCATCAGCTCTTTTTAAAAGAGATTCCACTTTATCGTTCCCCCCTGTTAATATGGCAATATTGAGGAAAATTATTTGCTTTTCATATAACGCTTTAGTTCATCATAAAAGTTTTCCCTTGTGCCGGCATGAACAATAACTAAGGTTTCTTCAGGTTCTTCTTCGATTGTATAAGCAAGTTCATAATTTGTTTTATTATAGTAAATATTTACTCCATAAAGCCCAGACAAATCACCCATCTTCATTTCACCAATATACGGATCCTGAATAAGTTCATCAATTTTTGTTTTATAAATTAGCTTTAACTTTTTATCTTTTAGTTTTTTTAAAAATTTGGAGGCAGGAGGAAGAAAAATGACCCTAATCATTTCATTCCTCCAACCCAAACACATCATCATAACTATCATGCTCATCTGGGTTTTGTGCTGCTGTCCTCGATGTATCAAGCATTTTTTCTACTGCCGGGCGAATTTGTCTTCTTGCATTTTTAAATTTACTTAAAAGTTTATCGCCCGAAAAACCCTGTGCAATCAGGTCTGCAAGTATTTCTTCATCAAAAGCACCGCAATTTTCTATAACAGGTCTAATCACTATTGAATTATTCTGGATATAACATTCAACTTCATTTTCAATACCGATTTTATTGTAAAACTCAATGGGTATTGTAATCTGTCGCTTTTGTGAAACTGATATGCGTTTCTTTTGCATAACTGCACCTCCAGTCATTGTAACAGCCATAATTACCGTCCTCCTTATTATTCTATTCAATAACCTTTTAATTATTCGCACTTTCTTTGTTTCCATTATATCAAAGAAACAAGGAAGTGTCAATTATGCTTTTTACTTCCCGAAAATATTTTCCCAATCGTTATCTATCTTTCCATTACATATTCCTTTTTAGGTTGTCTTTCTTCTGATATTTCATCCACCTCCAAATCACCGTCAATCATCTCATGCTCCGGTTTATCCATATTAAGAAGTGTATCCAGTTCTGCAAGGCGGGCAGATTTTTCTGCAAGTTCCGCCTCCTGCGGAAATTCCTTTTTACACTCTACCTTTGCGGTTTCAAACTG
>JAAYKT010000305.1 GCA_012522255.1 Clostridiales bacterium | reverse complement strand
TCTGAAAACGAGGGCACTTACACAAACAGCGAAGGCAAGGTACAAAAGGTGAATAAACTAATCAATCCAAAAACGGGTAAATCAAACACCGAAGTGATTAAGTCCTTATTAAGATAACCATTTTCATAATAAAACCGGGGGCTGTTTTTATAAAAGCTCCCGGCTATACTACATACCAATTTTGATAATCTGCACAGACCACCCTTACAATGATTTGGGGAACGTCGCGATTAACTTAAACAAATCCCCGTCCACGATGATGTCTAAAGTTCCTTTTTGAAGCTCAATTAGGCTCTTGGAAATAGCCAGTCCGAGACCGGAACCATCGGTATTTCTTGACTCATCTCCTCTTATAAAACGCTCTGTTATATCAGTTGAATTAAAGTTCATTTCATAGGAAGAAATATTTCTGAATATGAAGCTGATATCGTTTTCCTTTTCTTCAGCATCAATATAAACCCTTGAGTTTTCTAAAGAATACTTGAGAATATTACTTATGATGTTTTCAAACACTCTATAGGTTTTTCTACCATCTAATTGGCAAGTTATTTTACTTTCCGGTAAATTGATTTTGAATTGCAGGCTGCTTTTGATAATTCTTTCTTCTAACTCTCCTAATGTTTGGCGTAGTAAGGCTACCACATCCAAACTTTCCAAACTCAATTCAATATTACCGCTGCTTGCTCTGCTGATATCAAAGAGATCATCAATAAGAGTTTTTAGCCTTTTGGATTTTTTATCAATTACATCTATATATTCTGTTCTTTTTTCTACGCTTAAATCTTCGTTTTTAAGCAGATCCACATAGGTAATGATAGAAGTCAAGGGAGTTTTAAGATCATGGGATACATTTGTAATCAGCTCTGTTTTCATGTCTTGACTTTTTATTTCTTTTTCAATAGCTATTTTGAATCCATCCTTAATATTATTTAAATTTAAAGCAAAGGGGCTTAGTATACCCATATCTTCTGGCAACATTATTTCGAAATTACCTTGGGATAGATCACTGCTTGCCTTATTTAGCAGCCTTATCTTTTTTAAAACTTTCATTAAATAATTAAACAAGAATATTGTATATCCGACGGCAACCATCCACCCAAATGGATAAATGGCGGGCATAACAATCAATATCAGCAAATTACCACCAAGTAATACTGAAAGTTTTTTTATTTGCTCCTTTGTTTCAGCTGCATCTATAATAGATTCAACAAAACCTTTAACCTTTTGTGCAGAATGAAAAAACAATTTTCCTATCATCGTATTTTTTATAAAACCATCGACGAAACCATTATAGTAGATGTATTTTATATAACAGACATTTAAATAGATCATATAATATAATGTAAAAGCTACGGGGATGCCTATCAGATAAAAATATGCATTTGCATCGTATATTATTTCAGTGAGATCAAAGTGGAAAAAGCGGGGGGCATTGTGACTCGTAATGTTTATAACACCAAAGTTTAGCATGAGGATGCAAAACCATAGAAGTATCTTTAATTCCAGATACATATTATTAAATAGGTTTACAATCCCTGCTTTTTTTTGGGTTGAATACGGTATTGCAAATGCCGTAATAATTAAAATAAGAATCCCAATCCCGCCGATTGTAATTATTAGCATTATATTCCATTGGAGATAATAACTTTTCATATTTCGGGTAAAGACATCACTTTTGCTACTAATTTTTTCCGGCACAATTATTTGGATGTCCATTTCACCGGGATATGCTGATTCATCGGTTAAATTTCTTTCATTCATATAGTCATTTTTCAAGCTATCCCAAAATGATGACCTATTAAAATTAACGGCCTTAAGGTGTGATATAGTCGGGTTACCTTCTTTATCTATATGCATATTCATATAAAAACGACTGTCGCTTATTTCCTTTTCCAATGTATAATAACCAAAGTCTGGTATATTAGTAACATGTTTATCCGTATCTGTATTTTTAATAAAATATTTTATATTAATCATGTCATTATATCTATCCGTGTAGCTATGTTTGTTTTGGAATTCCGTTCTATCAATGTGCTTTATCAAGTCAGATATTAAAAATGCAAAGTCATAACTTCCTATATATCTGTCTGCGTCGCTTTCCTTTAAAATTATGCTTTTTAACGGTGAGTATAACCCTACTGATATAACAGCAAATATTAATATCAGAATAGTAATACCTAATGTTTTGGAAGAAAGGCCATTTGTTCTTTTAGTATTTTTATTAGTATTATTATTGTCCTCTATCCTTACTTGTTCACTGTTTTCATAGGGACTTAAATCTTCTATGATGTTGCTTCCATCGTCTACCGATTTACCATCAACTTCAGGTATTTCATTTTTTTCTTCTATTTTATTGAAATTTCTTTTGTCATTGAGGATATTTTTGGATTCGGTTTTTATATTTATATTTTTTTTCATGGTTATATCATCGGTTTTCTTAATGACAGTATTGCTATTAGAAGTTTCATTGTTCTCATTAATGTTAATATTTTTATTCTTCGAATTATCCTTCAAATTTGTATCCAATACCCCACACCACCTTTAAATATTTTGGTTCTCTCGGATTTATTTCAATTTTTTCTCTTATTCTCCTGATATGTACCGTTACGGTATCCGGGTTATAAGCAGGCTCCTGCCATACCTTTTCATATATTTCTTCGATAGAAAATACTTGATTGGGATTTTTCATAAAAAAGTAAAGTATCTTGTATTCCAAAGGAGTGGTCTTTATGGGTTCACCGTCAACAGTAATTTCCTTATTTTTATCGTTTAGTTCTATCCCTCCGATTTTTACGATACTTTCTTTATCCGCATCCATCTTGTCAGAATAATTGGTATATCTTCGGAGGCATGAGTTAACTCTTGCAAGGAGCTCCATAGGATTAAAAGGTTTTGTAATATAGTCATCAGCTCCTATATTAAGCCCCATTATCTTATCCGTGTCTTCTGACTTGGCAGATAGGAAGATAATAGGTACATTGCTCGTTTTTCTGATTTCTATAGTCGCCCGGATACCGTCCATTTTCGGCATCATAATATCCATTAGTATAAGTTGTATTTCTTCCCGTTCAAACAATTTTATAGCTTCTTCCCCGTCATAAGCCTTGAATACGTTATAGTTTTGGTTTTTTAAGTATATTTCTATGGCGGCAGCTATATCTTTTTCATCTTCTGCTACCAAAATGTTATACATGGAATCCACTCCTTTAGCTTCTGAGATATCTCTATACGTAATAATCACATAGAGTTTTTAAGAAACTACTATCTGCATTCTTAAGAAATAATTATAATTAGTCAAAAAAAGCTTGGATATGCTAAAATATAGTAAAGGCATTGGAGGTGCATTTAAATGTTAAGCAGGTGGGTATTCTTGGGACTTGCAACCATATTCGGTGTAACAATCGCTATTGTAATTATTGTGCTTTTAAATAAAAGATAAAGATAAAGAAAAATCTTGTCATGTGGTAAAGGTAGAGAAGTAATGATATAATCGAAGTAGAAATATGGAGAAGGTGAATACAATGTCATTAGCTAGGAAAATTGAAGAAGTTTTAAAAAATGAGTTAAAACCGGAAAGTATTAGAACTGTTATAGAAATGGCAGAATTTTTAAAATATAAAGAGAATCAAAAATTATGGTTAAAAATAAATGAATCAGAGCATGAATATATAACAGATGATGAACAGTCTTATCATGACAAAATAAAAACCACGGGGGAATTCATAAGCCAAGAAGAATTGCTAAAAGAATTAGGAATAAATCAAGATGAAATATAAAATAGTATATGAGAACAGATGTGTAAAATATTTAAAAAAGCTTGGCAAAAATACTCAAATTAGAATTTTAAAAGCAATAAATGAGCTTCCAAGTGGTGATGTTAAAAAATTAAAAGGTACTACAGATGATTATAGATTAAGGATTGGGCAGTTTAGGGTTGTGTTTAATAAAGATAAAGAGATGCTTATTATAAATGTATTACATATTGATACGCGAGGAGATGTCTACAATAAATGAAGTGACCCATAGGGTCACTTCATTTAACTGTTTAAAATTTTCATAAATTCTTCGCCAGAGATGGTTTCTTTTTCTAATAAAAAGGTTGCGGCTTCATGTAACTTATCAATATTTGCTTTTAAAATATTTATAGCCTTATCGTAGGCACTTTTTATAATAGAGAGGACTTCTTCATCAATCTTTGCCGCAGTTTCGGAAGAACAAGTCCCCGTAGCTTCGTCACTGAGATAGGGATTATTGACAGTCTCTAAGGCCATCATACCGAAATTTTTACTCATGCCAAGCCGGGTAACCATAGCACGGGCAACCTTGGTTGCCTGCTCAATATCATTTGCCGCACCGGAGGTACTTGTGTTAAATATCAACTCTTCTGCAGCCCTTCCCCCTGTAAAGGTTGTAATTTTATTAAATGCCTCTTCCTTAGACATAAGAAAGCTTTCTTCTTCTGCTATTTGCATAGTGTAACCTAAAGCTCCTGATGTGCGGGGTATAATTGTTATTTTATGCACAGGAGCCGAGTCATCCTGTTTCGCAGCTACTATAGCATGACCTATTTCGTGATATGCTATAATTTTTTTCTCTTTTGGAGAAATTACCGCACCCTTACGCTTATAACCTGCAACAACAACTTCGATTGCTTCTTCCAAATCATTATGATTTACTTCTTTGCGACCACATTTAACAGCTCTTAAAGCACCTTCGTTAATTATATTTGCAAGTTCTGCCCCGGATGCCCCTGATGTGGCCCTGGCTAAAGCATTAAAATCCACATCATCCATTATCTTGATCTTTTTTGCGTGTACCTTCAGTATTGCTATACGACCGGCCAAATCGGGAAGTTCCACGGGAATTCGGCGGTCAAACCGTCCGGGACGAAGCAGCGCCCTATCCAAGGAGTCAGGTCTATTGGTAGCCGCTAATATAACGACACCTTTTTCACCGCTGAAACCGTCCATCTCTGTCAAAAGCTGATTTAAAGTTTGTTCTCTTTCATCATTACCGCCTAAATTTGCATTGCCACGTTATTTTCCGATGGCATCAATTTCATCAATAAAAACGATACAGGGGGCTTTTTCCTGGGCTTGCTTAAACAAATCTCTGACTCTTGCAGCACCCATACCGACAAACATTTCAACAAATTCTGAACCCGAGATAGAGAAAAAAGGAACTTTTGATTCTCCTGCAACGGCTTGAGCTAAAAGAGTCTTCCCCGTTCCGGGAGGTCCTACAAGCAACGCACCCTTTGGCATTATAGCACCTATTTCTTTATATTTAAGAGGATTGTGCAAAAAATCCACCATTTCAGTAAGGGCTTCTTTTGCTTCATCCTGCCCAGCAACATCGGCAAAAGTTTTGCCTGTTTGGGCTTCTACATATATTTTTGCGTTACTTTTTCCAAAGCTCATGGTGTTCATACCGCCCATTCTTTTTTGCATGGTCCGGGATAGAATCTGCCCCATTGCGATAAAGAAACCTATGGGCAATATCCAATTGATTATAAAGTTTATAAGGGGAGAGTTTTCTCGCGGAATTATCTTAGAAAACTCAACCTTTGCGTTATGCAGCCTGTTAGTTAAATCCGGATCATTCATAAGACCGGTTATATAGAGATTTTCTTTACCTGCGTCATCCTTTGCATAAAAGGCAATTTGATAATCTTGTATTTCAACGGTTTTTACTCTGCCTTTTTCAATTAAGTCCAAAAATGTCCCATAATCCACCTGAGTTATTTGCTGCTTCAAAAAATTTGGAATGATTAGGGCATTAAGCAGCAATACCAAAACCAAAGCTACTCCGTAATAATATATGAGCGGTTTTTTTGGATTTTTGTCATTTTTCATTATATAACCTCCGTATATCTAAAATTTACGTATAGTTCATAATAATTATCTATAAAGGATTATACAGTATTTTAAAATATTTGTACATGCTCATATAAAGGCAGTAATCAGTTTACAATTTGTTGCTGTTCACACTATAACTATCTTGTGAAAGCAGATTATTATATTTGCTACAATTACTGAGTTACAAGGCTAATTGTCTGTAAGCTTATTCCGGGCGAAATCAAATTCTCCCCGCTAGTCCACATATTTAGATTATGAAGATTCCTTTAGACACATAAGATTTCGCTTTTCCTGCATTTCGCTAACAGACTTTAAGCCTTTCCACAACGTAATCTTTATCAAATACTAATAATCATTGATAGAGAAGTATAAATTTATACAATGTGTGAACAGTAATTACAGTTTAATCACATTAAAATTTTCTTCTATAAGCAGCCAATTTTGAGGAAAGGGAATTCCTAACTTCCAATAACTTATACCCCGTATATTCAATTCTTTTATAAGATTGAATTTAGCTTGAATTGATCTTGCATCTTCAAACCAAACCACATGCTGTCTGCCTTGATTATCAGTATAGTAGAAAAAAGGTGCCTGAGCTGTATTGTCGTAACTTATTGCAACATTGTTTTCCACGGCTATTTGGATGGCCCTTTGAGGACTGACTACTCTGGCAAAAGGTCCCCCCGGCACAAAAGGTAATGTCCAATCATATCCATACAGGTTTTGTCCCATCATAATTTTACTTGCCGGCATCTGGGTTAATGCATATTGAAGCACATCAGTGACCGGACCAATGGGTGATACAGCCATGGGCGGACCGCCGCTCCAACCCCATTCATAAGTCATTATAATCACCAAGTCAGCTATAGCCCCAATAGCACCGTAGTCATGTGCTTCATAAAGTATCCCTTTTTGATTGGAGCTCGTTTTTGGTGCCACTGCAACGGAAAGCAAAAGCCCCCGGGGAGCGAATCGTGATTTAGCTTTTCTTAGGAAGGCACTATAACTATCCCTTAATTCGGGGGGCAAGAATTCAAAATCGAAATGTATGTCCTTGAAATTTACTTGTTCTGCAGTGGCAATGATATTGTCAAGTAAACGATTTTGCACATTTTCATCAGTTAATATGATTCTTCCCAATTCCGTACTGAACTGCCCTTCCTCAAGATTTGTAACAGCCATCATAAGTGTCGTTCTATTCCCACGGGCTATAGCCTGAAAATTATTCAAAGGCGGAGCCTTAAGTGATCCGTCCTCCTGTACTTGATAACTGAACACTGCCAAGTACGTTAATAAAGGAGAAGTCTGCCTTGCTGATTGTTCCAATTCCGGTGAAACTACGTTGCCAAAAGGTTCCGCATAAGCATTTGTTTCCGCATTTCTCCTTGGCCTTGGCGGAATATAAAGTCTTAACCCGATTTGTAAAGGTTGGGTTACAGAAATTCCGTTTATTCGTGCAAGTTCCTGATAGGTCATTCCGAATTGCTGGGCAATACTGAACAGACTATCTCCGGGCTGCACCCAATAAAAGCTGCCTACTATGGGAATTACCATTGTTTGGCCCACCACTAATCGGTTTGGGTTTGGTATTTCATTGGCTTCCGCAATTGCAGCTACTGTAGAACTATACATTTGTGCTATTTGGAATAATGTCTGTCCCGGCTGGACAACGTGAATCTGCATTAAAACACCCTCTTAATAAACTTATTGGTAACATTATATGCATCGAAAATAAAAAGGGAAGGTTACTGTTCACACTACAGTTTATCCATAATAGCAGATTTATTGTATTTGAAGCGATTGCTGAGTTACAAGGCTAAAAGTCTGTAAGCTTATTGCGGGCGAAATCAAAATTTATACGTTATATTATTTGAATTGCATAAGAAAAAGTCTTTCCGGTGGTGTGATTTCGCTTTTCCTCCATTTCGCTAACAGACCCTAAGCCCTTCCACAACGCAATCTTTATCAAATACTAATATATCTGAAATAGGTAGAGTTATATAAACAACGTGTGAACTGTAACATTCTTTCATTTTGGCGTTACCTCTGACCTGTAACAGTGAAGTTGGATTCAGTCAAAATATGGCAATAGTTTATTTGAAATTATCAACTAAATGGTTTATAGTTTTTATATGAGGAATTACGGAGGTGCTTTATGAAGACTTCTGAACAGATAAGAGTCTTGTGTGCAAGAACGGGTGTTAGCTTATCCGAGCTCGCAAGGAGAATTAATCAGTCACCGCAAAATTTTAATGCAAAATTGAAGAGAGATACCATAACAAAAGAAGAACTCATCAACATAGCAAAGGTATTAGGTGCTACTTATGAGCAATATTTTGTTTTAGAAAACGGAGAAAAGATAAGATAAGGGGATTATATAATGACAGAACATAAAATAATTTTTGGAGATAGCCGCTCACTTAATAGTATCAAGGATAAATCTGTTCAATTGATAATTACATCGCCACCATATTGGCAATTAAAGGACTATGGTGATATCGATCAAATCGGCTTTAATGATAGTTATGAAGAATATATAAATAATCTTAATTTTGTTTGGAAAGAATGTAATCGAGTTCTTTCCGATGGATGTAGGTTATGTATAAATATTGGTGACCAATTTGCCCGGTCCGTTTACTATGGAAGATATAAAGTTATTCCTATACGAACTGAAATTATCCGTTTCTGTGAAACTTTAAAAATGGACTACATGGGAGCGATAATTTGGCAAAAAACAACTACAATGAATACATCCGGTGGGGGTGCCGTTATGGGCAGTTTCCCATATCCCAGAAATGGAATTTTAAAAATGGATTACGAATTCATACTTTTGTTTAAGAAATTAGGCAAGGCCCCAAAACCCACACCTGAACAAAAAAAAGAATCAGCAATGACCAAAGAAGAGTGGAACCAATATTTTTCCTCCCATTGGAACTTTCCGGGGGTAAGACAGACGGATCACATAGCAATGTTTCCCGAAGAATTGCCAAAACGTCTTATAAAAATGTTTTCCTTTATCGGTGAAACTGTTTTTGACCCCTTTGCAGGTAGCGGTACTACCTCTTTGGCAGCTAAAAACCTTGGAAGAAACTCTATAGCCTATGAAATTAATAAAGATTTTGCATCGGTTATAAAGAACAAACTTTGTGATGTTCAATTAGGCATCTTTGATAACGAGTCAAAAGTAATATTTATGAATGATGATAAGGGATACCAGTCTTCTATTGAACAACTCCCTTATATATATAAGGATCCCCATAGAATGGATAAAAAAATAGATGTGAAAAAGTTAAAGTTTGGCTCAAAAATTGACAAAACAGATAAAAAAGAAGTGGAGACATTTACTGTCAAAGAAGTTATATCGCCGGAAAAAATATTATTAAATAACGGTTTGGTAGTAAAACTTCTTGGCATTTTAGAAAAAAAGGAATATAGAAAAGAAGCAATGGATTTTCTAAAAGAGAAGTTTGATAAGCGTAAGATATATTTACGCTACGATAAAATCAAAAATGATAACAAAAATTCTACAAAATGCTATGTGTATTTGAGCAATAGGACATTTATAAACAATCATTTAATAAGAACCGGATTTGTTAATGTAGATATAAGCATTGATTATTCATGTAAAGACAAGTTTTTAAAATCATTGCCCAAGTAATAAAGGCACTATGTTGCCTCTATTATCAGTCTTCAACAATAACCTTTAATCCGGTTTTGGTTTTTGTATAATAAATCATATTAGCATCTATAGTTTCGGATAACCTGTCCATAGTTTTATAAGTATCCGGCTTTATTGAATAAGCAGTGTCACCTACATAACCATCTATTCCCATGGATTCTTCATAAGGTTGTGCAAGGCGATAAGATAAATTTTTTATACTTGACAGCTTAGATAATATAGCTTTTTGAACATAAAGCCCGTTATATGTTTTGGTGATAACAAGATCCTCAACCCATTTTTCAACCATTTCTTTATTAACCAGTTTTATTGCTTCTTGCAGGTTTTTTACTTGGCCAAAGATTTTATTTGTTGCATTGGAAATTGCATCAGGATATTTTTCAAGATACCATTTTTTCCAACCTTCTAAAGTAATTTCATCAGCAACACTACAGTATTCAGGAAAAAGATCGGAAAGCTGGCCCACCATCCTTGGCCGTGTACCTTGGGCATTTTGATTAGCCCAGTTTATTAGTTGAGATGTGTATTTCGGAAAATCTAGACTACAAATATTATTAAGTTCTTGTAATTCTTTATTACTAATACTAAAGTTCAATCGAATCCTCCTCACTAAACAGTTTATATGTGTCAATTTCAAGTGCATCTGCTATTCGTTGTATATTCTCAAGAGAAATACTACGGCGGTAACATTCAATTGCACTGATATATGTGCGATGCAAATTGCATTTTTCGGCAAAAGCTTCTTGGGACAGACCTAATCGGTTTCTGTATTTTCTGACGTTGTTTCCAAAAACTTTTATTATATCCATATCAAGCCCCTCCATATAAATTATTATAGGTAAAAGGACACTAATAAGTATACATACAATAAGTCACATTAATGATATTAGTGATATCTAAGTCTGCACATCAAATATAATAATCTAGTTTCACAGGATAGCTATGTGTGAGCTATATTAAAAGTTTGGATTTGCAACAATCAAGAGCACAAAAAAATTGTCCATTTTTCTTTTGATTTGTTATAATATAACTATAACGAGGTGTAAAGATATCTCTCGCTTCTATAAATGGTGAGGTCATTTTTGTAAAGTAGGTGATGAACATATCTCCCACCTCGATGAAACGCTCGGGTAGAGTTTTGTTTTTAGCAAAACTCATTACTGTAATCTTGTTATAAGAGATTTGAAAGAAACAACTTTAATGGAGGGATAACATGTTAAACAAAGAAAGATTAACAAAATTAGTAGAGCTGTTAAAAGAGAGAAAGATCGACGGATGCCTGATGACTCCCAGTCACGATTTGGAGTATTTGACGGAGGCTCCCGGCTTTACATGTGAAAGGTGCAGGGGTTTATTTGTATTGTCTGACGGCAGATACTTCTCCATATGCCCTTCACTTTATTACGAAGAAACCAGAAGCTCTTTAGGAGAAGATACCCAAATATATGTATGGACTGATAGCGAGGGAGTCACTGATTCTTTTATTAAAGCGGATAAAGATTATGATCTAGCGGGTAAAACTTTGGCAATAAATGATGGCGTAAGGGCTATAGATTTGATTGATATGGGTGAACATATCAAAGCAAAGTATAGCAACGGTCACAGCATGTTTGAAGACCTCAGGGTAATCAAAACCGACGAAGAAGTTAGCTATTTGAAAGGTGCTGCCCAGATTGCTGATAAGGCTTTTGAAGAAATAGTAAAGTTTATTAAACCGGGAATTACTGAAAAGGATATTGCCAATAGACTTAAAGAGTTGCTTATAGAATTGGGTGGAGAGAGTCTATCCTTTGACCCTATAGTGGCTTCAG
>JAAYKT010000304.1 GCA_012522255.1 Clostridiales bacterium | reverse complement strand
TAGACGCCAAAATTAAAATGCAAATCAATATAACTATTGTCTCGTGCTAATTTATAGGATATAATACCCGGTCTTGAGGCAAAAAGATTTATTTTCTTCGTAGTCCTGTTCTCATCCATGGGAATCCCCGCACCGTTCCATATTGAACTGCCATCAGCAGGCTTTATTTCTATAGTCTCCCCTTGACCTGCAGAAGGATTGGACAGTTTAAGAAATGCACGTACCGTCTTCTCACCGCCGATAAGTGGGGTTGCCTTTGCTATATCAACACTATCCGGCTGTGTAACGGCTTCTATAATAACGTTTTCTGTAAGACCGTCATTCTTATCATATATCAGCGTGAAATCTTCTATAGCAACAGGTGTTGTGCAGTCAATGGAACCGTATACACCGGAAGTAAAATTAAGGTCTATATAGCGGTTGTTCCACTCCAGCCAGGGCAACTCGAAGCCCAAGGTTAGGGCGTTCATTTTTATGTATGTGTCTTCAACTACAGGATCATATAACACTCCTTTTTTGTTAAATATCCCGTCAGCTTTGAATATGATGTATTCTTCACCTGTGGGTACGCCTTTTATATCTAAAAATATCCTGATGGTTCTTTCTCCGCCTTTTAGTTCTCCAGCCTTAGATTCAACACTATAGTCATCCTTCTTTACTGAGGACATCCAGCCAAATTCACTATCCGCTCCCCCACCCGTAAAGAATACCCTGAAGTTCCATATCTTCACCGGGTCGATGCCGCAAGGTTTATCTTCGTTAAGGTACCAATCGCCATATACACCCGTATTAAACGTGATATCCAAATAGCTGTTATCCGAGGCCAACTCTATAGAAATTAATTCCGGTTTGGGTGGGCTTAGTTTTATCTGCCCGGAAGAGCGATAATGAGACATTGCAATTCCGGAAGGCGAATAAACGGATTGTATCGCCGCCCATATCTCAACAGCCTCATCCCCATTCGGCGATCCCATAATATTTAAATTGAATCTCAGCTCCGTTTCCCCGCCTTGGAGGGTGGTACCGTCAACCCGTGTAATATCCTTAATAACAACGCTGGTTGCACTGCCGCCATTTTGCATAAAAGCAAGGACGAAATCATCTTTTGTCACAGGTTCCAAGCGGTTGCTGTCCCCGTATACCCCCATATTGAAAGTTACATCCACATAGGAATTATCCACGGCCATTTCCATGGAAATAATGCTTTGAACAGTAGCCCCAAGCTTTATCTGCCCGGTGCTTTGACCCGACTCCATTGCATCTCCGTTCAGATTAAATATTGAAAGCCCTCCGGAGGGCTTTATCTCTATGGTCTCTTTACCCGTCGGTTCCCCGCCCATTTCAAAAAAAAGGCGAAGGGCATCCTCGCCGCCCAAAACTTCCGTCCCATCAATCTTTGTTAAAGCCGTAGGTATTACATTGAAGAAATTTCCTTCGTTGCTATAGAATTTACTCCTGAAATTTGAAAGGGTTAAGGGTTCCAATCCGGCCGCATAGACACCCATATTAAAATATATCTCAATATAACTGTTATCTTCTGCCATTACCCCGTATAATATCTCGGGGCTTGGAATAAGGCTTGTCTCAGTAGAATAATGCAATGGTTCTTCCTGCGGCTCAACACCTTCTGCTTCGTCGGGTTCAGAACGCAAATCCTTTTCCGTCCAAAACGTGTCTTCGCCGTCTGCACCATCATCATATAATGAATCACAGGAATCATCATTTGTTTCATCGGCGCCAAATCTTTCGCCAATAGAAAACTCGGATATGTCAATGCTCTCGGCCGCAGAAGCAATCGGAAATTGGGCAGATATTAGAACAATAATAAGAACAATTGAAATAATCCTCTTAATCTTTATCATATATTTCTCTCCTTTAACTTAGAAAATAGCCTCAATTGATGAATGCTTTGCGCCTTTACAAGCCTGCACATTTGATTCATTTAAAGTAATCATCTTATAATAAACCCTTGGTATGATTATAAGGGAATAAAAAAAAACAATATAGTAAAATATTGCTCATTTTCCGGTGTTCCATGCTATCTTTCGACTTAATATGCCACTATTTACCCATAACCCTATTTCTGAATTTTAATGGCGAAATACCTATCCTTTGTTTAAAAACTTTTGAAAAATTTCCGCCATAATCCAAACCACATTCAGAAAATGCCTGTACTATGGATAAACTCCTGTCACATAACTTTTCTTTTAGTTTATTCACCTTTACATTTTGATAATAATTATATGGGGTCATGCCCGTATGCTGTTTGAATATCCGGATATAATGATATTTGCTCATATGTACAGCATTTACGAGCTTGCTTATATCGAATTCTTCTTTCCAGTGTGTATCGATGTATTCTTTACCTTTCATAATTTCATCTATATCTTTATAAGACCTGGATGTGATAAAAATAAACACAACAAACAACAATTCATCAGTACTGTTACGAATGGGCAAAGCAGAGATGTTTTGAAATAAACTTTCGGTAACTATCTCTTTATTATCCCCCAGACGCTCGACTATCTCCTGGTATGGTACTTTGATATCGTACACGTGGATTGTCTCACCCTTAAACGCCCGCATAACGAAATCCTTTATACCCCACCTTTCAAGGGCGGGGTTCATCATAATATTATGTTTTTTATACAATCTTTCAGGATTGGATATTTTGGCAAATTTTAGAAATGCTTCATTTGCCAAAAGTATGGTGCCGTCCGGCGCACAGATATGCATGGGATAGGGAAAGTTCTTCACAATCTCCTTAAACAGTTCTTTGTTTTCATATAACGACTGAAAACCCCATGAAAACTTTTGTTTACTACCTATCGGCGGTTCCTTATGCTCCAATAGCAGACTTTTTTTTCGCCTATCCTCTGGCTGTAAAGTATCTTTAGGGATAAGCCATAAGTTTCCTCTTTTTGCCGCACCCTCAACTCGTCCGCCCGCCACATGATATGTGACCGCCCGTGTAGATACTCCCCACTTTGCTGCTGCTTCTTTTATTGTTATGTAGTCCATGTAATCACCTGCGCATATTATTTCTGATTTATTATACTTCATATGAATGAAGATTGCAAAAACAAACGCAGTTAATAAAAAAGCAAAAAAAACCGTCCCTAACACTTATGATCTTGTAGTCAAACTCCTAATAAATTTTGATCAAAGGCAAATAAGGCTTCATTGATTTCAAATATATCATAATTGGCATTTTCAATAAAATACTGAATTATAATATCAAATTTACTGCTATAAGAAAGTGCAAAACCCGCCCTTAACAACAAATCCTTTGTTTCGTCAAGATTAAGTCTGAGAGCAATAGCAAAAGCAAGGACTGTAGGTTTGCTTGGCTTGTAATTTTTATCATTGCGTATCTTGGAAAACAATTTGCGGTCTATATTTGCTTTTTTATAAGTTTCCGCATCGGACATTCCGCTTTCATCTATAAGTCGCAGAAGCATTTGCGAGAAGGTTTCATCCATATTTTCCAGCACGTCATCAAGACTTCGTTGGCGCTTTTTTGCCACTGTCTCATATTCATTTTCATATACTAATCTGTATGCCTTTAAACGTCTTTCTTCTATCTGATAAGTTCTTTCATATCCACTCCTGTTTTCGCTAAGATGTTCCTCAGTATACTTATCATCAATATACTGGGTGATAGATGAAAAAAGCTTTTCTGATAACTTATATGCCCTTTTGTCAAATACTACCAGATAAATCATCATTTCATTATTTAGCAGAAATTTGCTTATTTCAGAAATTGCGATACTCAAGGCTCTATCTTTTGGATAACCGAATGTGCCTGACGAAATCAAAGGAAAAGCAATGCTTTCTAATTTATAATCCTTTGCAAGTTTAAGAATGTTTTTATAGCAATCTGCCAGAAGCTGTTCTTCATTATTCTTTCCGCCTTGCCAAATAGGTCCTACAGTATGAATAATATACTTTGCAAGCAGATTGTAACCTTTGGTTATCTTCGCCTGTCCTATTTCACATCGTCCAAGCCGGTGACATTCTTTTGACAGTTCGGGACCTGCGGCAAGATGTATTGCCCCATCAACCCCGCCATCTCCCACAAGTTGGGGATTTGTAGGGTTAACAATGGCATCAGCCAATACTTTTGTAATATCATTTCGTATTATTTCAAAAGGCATACCTTCACCTCCCATCACCCTTTAGTAAAAGGTCAAACCTTATTAATAACGAGGAAAATACTCGAGTCATCCACTTCTGTTACCTCATAACCAAAACCGGAAGCCTCACCTATGGCATTCAGCTCATCATATGAATGAGTCGTTGCACGAAATCCATCTTTGCAAATTATAACCCCGTTCTTTGTTTTTTCCATATCAATTTCACCTAAAAGCCCTTTGTCTGCCTGTTCTTGAAACCATAATAAACGGTACTCCCAAAATTTTGGGCTGTATGTGCTGATAAAAACTCTGCCACCTTGCTTTACAATATTGACCAACTGTTTTATGTAGCTGATTGGCTCGATTCTCATCGCTGATAATCCATTCTGTAAGCACAATACTGCATCAAATGAACAATCAAATTTAATATTATGTGCATTCATTGCAATCAGGTTTGCATTTTTTATATTTTGTAAATATTCCTTTCCAAACATTACATTGTCCTCTGAAATATCGATACCGATTATTTCTCTACAATGGGGTGCAAGCTCTTTTACAATCCTTCCATATCCTGCGCCCAATTCCAAAACTTGCTCCGTAGCGATAAGATTGTTCTTTACAAAATCTATCTCAGCATTTAGGTATTGTTTCACTCTTTTATGTTTTGTCTGGTATACATCAAACAACTTTCGTGCATTTAAGCTTTTCGCGTAATAATCACCCTTCGCCATATAACCTAACTCCCTTTATCTGACTACTTCCTATCATACTGATATATAATTACTTTGATTTCTTAATCAGGTGATATAGGACTAATTTCACAACAATTCAAATTTCTTAGGTTCACTTATCATCCCATAATGCATTTATTAGTATGTTAATCCCCACGTTTAGAAAGTAATAATTCCTACATGTTCCAACAATATCTTAAAACCCATTAAAATCAAAATAGCACCCCCTGCAAGTTCAGCTTTGGATTTATACCTTATACCGAATACATTGCCAATCTTTACACCAAACATTGATAAAGACAATGTTACGATTCCTATTATTATAGCCACCGGAACAATACTTACCTCAAGAAAGGCAAATGATACGCCTATGCCTAAAGGCCTAAAAACCTCTTTGGTGTAATCTATCTGTCAGAGTAACTCATTTATAATCACATAAAAATTACTAAGCATAGAATTTCCCTGATATCTCCTTAACATCTACCCGTATTACAACAGTAGAATTAATCATATTCTCCGGTATTTTATTGGTTATATCGGGTGTATATTTGTTAACAATCCTTTCTAAAACTGTCCTCTTTGCACCAACATCCTCAACCTTTCTTGCTGTTCCTGATAAAATCACACTTTCGTATTTTGTGTTAGTATCACATGGATTTTTATCTAAGTCCATTAATAATCCTTCCATCTCATAAACAGTGACACTTACCCTTGGATCCCGGGCGATATTCTCAAGTTTTTTACCTTTAGGCAGCCCATGGAAATAGACGGCACCATCAAGGTAAGCAAAATGAATAGGAGTGCAATAAGGTGTGCCGTCTGCATTTAACGTAGCCAGGCAGCATGTTTTCACCCTCTCAAGTAAAAGATTAATTTTATCATCGGATAAAGGATGTGTTTTCATACGATATTGCATATATATCATTCCTTTCGCATTTCCTTTCCTATATTATACAATAAATCCTAACCGATGTTAATGCCTCCTTGTTTGCACCCATTGGTGTATTGGGCAAAAAGCCTATTGTACATTCCTTATCATCTTGCAAACCAAGGCTGCCGCTTCACTTCGGGAAAGATAATCCTTCGGTGCCATCATATCATTCCCATTGCCTTGTAAAATACCTAATTTAATAAAAAATGCCGCTTTCGATTTAAACTCGTGTCCCATTTCATTAAGGTCAGAAAATCTTTCTGTCAATGTTGTTATTTCCTCTATATCCAAATCAGTTTCTATGCACACTAATGCTAAAACATCTGCCAAAATGGATATTGCCTGCATTCTTGTTATGGCTTGTGCTGATGCTATTTCATCATCTACTGTCATACCGGTTGCTCTTTGAACAAGCTCCATAAAATCATATCCTGTTATGTTTTCATCTGGCAAAAACATATCATCCTTTTTCCCTTTAATTGCATTTGAACCTACCAATTGATTAATATAGTCCTTAGCCCAATGTCTGCTTATATCTTTAAACAGTTCATATTCAGTAATCTCGAACACATCTCCGGCCTTACCAATAGTAACTATATAAGAACCTTTTTCAGCATAAGCCTCTTTTCTATTTGTCAGCATACTATCGTATGATAAGTCGAATTTTGAAGAAAACACAAGAACTCTTCCTTTATCGGGAATAGCAAAATGTATAAGGTCACTGAAACCCATTTTATCCGCCTTATTTTGACCGTTTGAATCAATTTGCAAAGTATCACCATCTGATATAATCGGTAAATTTGAAGCATCTGCAAAACATTGACCATAATTATATAATAATGTCTCTCCTTCTATTTCTTGCAGATTAATTTCATATTGATCTCTTGAATAATTAAGAGACATTCGGGTAGATATTGGATTTTTCAAAGCTAACGGAGTATAGGATGAACCATCATTTATGAATATATACCCGGGTATTTCAGGGATTGTTACCGTTTGAAACATCGTTGCGTAAAAATCATATAGACCAAAATCCCGGGGAACCCAAACCTTACCACTAAACTTGCTTGAGTCAATATTGTTTGGATGATCCAGCTTTTCATAGTTAACAGCCGCCGCATCTGTACTATCGGGGTGAATCATTATAACCTTCCTGCCCTCATGATCTGCAAACGAATAGTTTATGCCATCAGGCCTGTAAAATCTGCCATTTTCCTTATAAGGGAAAAGCCCGGTGGGGATGTAACCTTTACCGTCATAGGCCGATAAGACTAAACTGTTATTTTCATAGGAAACTTCAACTCTTACAAAACCGGTTTCGGAAACAAAAGCATAAAAACCTTCGTAATCCTTATAACTAATGGGCATTTCAGCATCCTTCGGAAAAGATATGTCAGATAACGGTTTTTTTACAATTCCTTTTGCTTCTAAAAGGGCTTGAAGTATTGCATTAGTCACAGCAGTTGGATTTGCAGGGCCGGCAAAAATAACGGCAACATTTATATGTTCTTTTGGCAATACATAAAGCTGAGAATTATATTGCAAGGTGCCGCCATTTTTGGCTACTACGTTAACACCTTGATTTTTGAACTTATATACCTGTACATAATCCCATCCCAATCCTACATTAAATATGGGATCTCCTACAGGGACAGTTGCTGGGCCACACTGCAGTTTTGTGTATTCTTTAATCATCTTTGAATTCAAAACAACCCCAGATTGAAGAATTTCACCATACTTGCATAGATCAATTGCTGTGGAGGATATACCTCCGCTTCCCAATATATTCACATATTCGAGGGGTAACGGCATTATATTGTCCTTTTCATATACTCTTGCTATGTTTTCATTTCCATCTTTAAAATACGCACTTGTATTATCAAGGCTCATTTTACTGAAAATTTTATTTTCAAGAAATTCCGGATAACTCATGCCCGAAACATGTTCTATAACTGCCTCTGCAACAGTGAAACCGTCATTGCAATAAATACTGATCTTGCCGGGATCGTTTACAAGATTGCCGGTTTTTAACTCCTTAAGCGTTTCCTCTACGTAACTCCTGTTTTTTGCTGCCGCAAAACCGTCTTTCATATATGTTCCCGGCAGACCGGAACTGTGATTAATAAGCATACGGACCGTTATATCCTTGTATCTTTCATCGTTCATAGTAAAATTAGGGATATAATCAGTAACCGGGTTGTCCAAGGAAAGTTTGCCTTCCTGCTCTAATATAAGAATTGATGCCGCTGTAAATATCTTGCTTATGGAGCCTATATTAAATTGTGTGTCTGTTTCCACAGGCAGGCTGTTTGCACGGTCTCTCAACCCGAAACCTTCCGCATAAATTATCTTTCCGTCTACCATAATGGCAACAGTTGCACTTGAGGCTAAACCGCTTGACAGCTCTTTTGCTACGGCTTCCCGTGCAGCCTTGATCGCCCCTTTATAATTTTCGGTTTCTTCTATTGGTGTAGCGTTAACTGCAAAACCTGTAATGCCGGGTAATTTAAAGCAAGTTAACACAAACACGAAAACTATAATTTTAATTAAGAACTTATTAGTCTTTTTCATTTCAAACCTCCTCGTATAATATGTTTTGAGTAGTTTATTTACCTAATTTCCAGAAGCAAAACTACCCATAATACAACTGGAAATTATCTATAAGGTTATACATAACGAAACCTATATCATCGCTTACTACGT
>JAAYKT010000303.1 GCA_012522255.1 Clostridiales bacterium | reverse complement strand
TCCATTGAAGTGTAAAAGGCACTATCGGTGAAGGTATTGTAATTTTTGAACCTATTGTAATAAGGGCGACAAAAAGTGATGTCAATGTTAAATCCTTTGAAGTAAATTTCATTATGTTCATCCTCCACTACATTATTTGATATTATATAATATATAGCAGTGATATTCATTTGTCAACCTTATTAACAATATGGTTTACAATTGTACTGTTAATTAGATAATTCTGATTTAATATCCTCAATCTCTAATCCTATAACCGAAACCCCCTCCCATATTTCTTCAACACTAACGCCGGAAAAACTAAGCCTTATATGAAAAAGACCCATATCATCCCTATTGTAAAAAACGCCGGGGGATATTACCACTTTTTTTTGTAAACATCTTTTATAAAGTTTATCGGATGTAACTCCCATGGGAAGTTTTACCCAAAGATTCAAGCCACCTTTAGGTTCTATCAAACTTCCTCCGCGAATATGTTTTCTTATTGCCCTTACCATTTCCAAATACCTTATTGCCAATTCTTTTTTTAAGTATTTAGTATGCCTTTCTAATATACCATCCTTTATATAATTGCAAAGAACCCTCTGCATAAGGCCGGAAGAAGATATATCGGTAGCTATTTTTGCATCTGCCGTTTTACTCCTTATTCCTTCCGGCACTATTAAATATGCAAGCCTGAGCCCGGGCATAAAAACCTTTGAAAAACTTTTTATATAAATAACCCGGTTATCTAGATCAAATACCTTAAGAGGCATGGCATCTTTTTTGGTATAACTCAAGTCACCTGCATAGTCATCCTCTAATATCATAAAGTCGTACTTTTTTGCCAAAAGCAACAAATACTTTTTCTTTCTTTCCGAGTAAGTATATCCTGTTGGATTCTGAAAATTAGGCATTGCATAAAACAATGAAGGCCGAAATTGTCTCACCAAACGTTCCAATTCTTTTAACCCCGGTCCATCAGAAAGTAACGGCACCCCTATAATCTTTGCACCTCTTGATTTAAAAACTGCTACTGCACCGCTGTAAGTAGGTGACTCTACAAATATATAGTCTCCGTTCTTTACCGTAGCTTTTGCAATTATATCAATTCCCTGCTGAGCACCGGAAACAATATAAATATCCTCTTCACTGCACTCTATTTCATAGGATTTGGAATAATCCCTCAATGCCTTTCGTAATGGCAAATATCCGGTACTGGTATGATACATAAAAGCGCTTGCCCCATCTTCTTCCAATACCTTATCCATAACCTTCTTAAAATCTTTTATGGGAAATAATCCGGGATCCGGCGCAGATGAAGTAAAATCAATTACATCTTCTCCATAACTATAACCAAACTCCCTTTCACCGGGTTCAAAATAAAACATGCCATCGTCAATTATCAGCTCCTTGTCTCTCGGCAAAACATAAGTACCGCTACCCTCTTTTTTATATACCAACTTATCTTTTTCCAACATCTTGTAAGCATTAATAACTGTAAGCGTATTTACATTTAAATCCTTTGATAAGATTCTTATGGATGGCAACTTGCTTCCACCAGGCAAAGCACCGTTTAATATTAAATCTCTAATATGAGAATATATTTGAAAATATTTCGCATCTTCATTGTTTTCTTTTATTTCAAATTCAAATTTTAAACCCATTTAAAAGCACCTGCACAATAAAAAATTTATTGTAAATATTAAACTGTATCAATACAATTTTAACATATATAATAGATTTTAAAATAATAAAAATTGTAGCAAAAAAATCTTTTTTTTGGATATGATAAACATACTAATGTAAAAATATGTTTGGGAAAGAGAGCATGGAGTTACAATGTCATACAAATAAAACGACGAAAGACGGATATAGGT
>JAAYKT010000302.1 GCA_012522255.1 Clostridiales bacterium | reverse complement strand
GTTCAGTCTGTATAGACTTTTGAGTAAAAGATAGGTATTCAAAGGATTATAGAAAAGTTTTTGGGAGGAACAACCATGAAAATTAATGAATTGGATACACCGTCGTTATTGATAGACAGGGAAATAATGATGTCCAATATAAAACAAATGCAAGATTATGCAAATAAACAAGGAGTTCAATTGCGACCCCATACTAAAACACATAAAATGCCGGCACTTGCGAAACTGCAGGAAGAGGCGGGGGCAAAGGGAATTGCCGTGGCAAAAACAGGTGAAGCTGAAGTAATGTCCCAAAACGGACTGAAGGATATGTTTATAGCCAATGAAATAGTAGGCGAAACAAAGCTTAACAGGATAAAAGAATTATCAAAAAAAATAGACATTTCTTTTGGCATAGACAGCATAGAGCAGACAAAGGTGATAGAAAGAGTTTTTGAGGGTTTTCATAAAAAGGCAGAAGTCTTGGTTGAAATAGAAGTGGGAGAAGAACGATCCGGGATAATTAAGGAAGCGGATTTTATTGAACTTTTGGACTGTTTAGAGGATTGTAATAATGTTCACTTAAAAGGTATATTCTCTCATGATGGCAATTCCTATAAAGCAAAAGACATGGCTGATTGTAAGAGAATATTCATAGAAAGCCAGATACGCACTTTAAGATTTGCTGAAACAGCAAAAGATAGGGGATTTACCTTGGATATAGTCAGTATTGGTTCAACCCCTTCACTAATGCAGGATTTTGAAATAATGGCCGGTATCACTGAAATCAGGCCCGGCACATATATCCTAATGGACGCTTCTCAGGGCAATGCCATAGGCACTTATGATAAATGTGCCGCTTCAGTGTTGACGACAATTATAAGCCGTCCAACAAAGGAGAGGGTCATTACCGATGTAGGTGCAAAGGGGATAACGGCACAGACAAGAAGTGAAGGAATCTGTGCAACAAAAGGATTGGGTTATATAAAGGGATACGATGATGTATATATTTACGATGTTTATGATGAGCATGCCATTATATACAACGAAAAGTTCAGAAACCAAGTGAAAGTGGGCGACAAAGTAGAGATAATACCAAATCATATATGCCCTGTCTGCAACTTATATGACAAAGCCTATTTAGTGTCAAATGGTGAAGTAATTGAGGAAATAGAAGTGAAATGCAGAGGTAAACTGCTGTAATATAGAGATTGGGCGGATTTGTTCTTTTAGGTGAATAATTGTCTGAACAGATTTTAATGGTAATAAAAGAAAATCTGGGGGTAGAAGTATGATTTTTGATTTTAAGAAAGAATACAAAGAATTTTATATGCCGAAAAGCAACCCGGAAATCGTTACAGTTCCGGTCGCAAACTATATCGCGGTAAGAGGTAAAGGAAACCCAAATCAGGAAGATGGACCATATCAGCAAGCTATAAGTATTCTTTATGCGATTGCATATACCATTAAAATGAGCTATAAGGGTTCACATAAGATTGAAGGCTTTTTTGAATATGTTGTGCCTCCGCTGGAAGGTTTCTGGTGGCAGGACCATGTTGAGGGTGTTCATTATGGAAACAAGGACACTTTCAACTGGATTTCCGTTATCCGTCTGCCGGACTTTGTAACAAAAGAAGATTTCGATTGGGCAGCAGCGGAAACGACTAAGAAGAAAAAAATAAACTGTTCTGCGGCAGAGTTTTTGACTGTTGACGAAGGTTTATGCGTTCAGATCATGCACAC
>JAAYKT010000301.1 GCA_012522255.1 Clostridiales bacterium | reverse complement strand
TAGAGCATGCGGCTGTTAACCGCAGGGTCGTTGGTTCGAGTCCAACAGGTGGCGCCATCTGTCAACCCAAGGTTGATAAAGCGAGAATCCTTTGATATCAAAGGGTTCTCGCTCTTTTTATGGCCTTGTATAAAGATTTTACACAGGTTTTTCTTTGCTCTGCCTCCCCTTTTAGTAGAGGTGGCGCGCGGAGGCGTGACGGAGAGGTTCTTGCAGTAGAGGTTGTGGTAGGGGATTCCCCTCTCAGTCACTTCGTGACAGCTCTCCCAAAGGGAGAGCCGTAGTAAAGGGCTTCCAAAAAACAGGTGACAAACGTGAAAATATATGTAAAGGTAATTTTAATAAAGATTGCATTTTGGCACAATTCATTATTTGAGGAGAAATACAGGTTTTAAAAAAAGATTTAGTGGTTCGCCATTATCTTTTATTATTAGTGAGCATAAAAGAAAAGGGGCTGTTTTAAAGCGAAAAGGTTATTAAAGCAGGGTCTGGTATTATTTTTGACATTAATCATAGTTTTCAGCGGCGCGGCATTGTATTTCGGAACGGACGTCGGTGAATCCGGCCGGAGGTAACCTTTAACCAGCCCCACGCAGTCGCGGGCGCGGTTGCCATACTGCGATTGGAAGTCCGATGCCGTGTAGTATTTCGGGTACTGCTGATATTGTTCCGTTTGGCAAGATTCTTATAACTTGTCCAAATAAAAAGGTTCAAGCAGCTTTAGAGGGGTTCTGAATATTGTCAAAAAATGAACTGTCATTGACCGGATATCTTTTATAACAGCTCTGAAATAAAATGTTTAACCCGGTTATGTTTTATGAAAAAGCAACGTTGTTGCATTTTTTCTCAACATTTTTGCAGGTTAGGTTGAAAAAAGCCGATTAAAAATATATACTCTTGTTGATGATTTAATTATTTGTTATAGCGTATGGTAAGTTTCTGTTATCCCTTGCAATGAATATTGCGGACAAGCGAGAAAGGAGGTGTCTATTGAATAAAACAACTCGTGTTTATAGAGAACATCTCCTGTGTTGATAATATGTCTGATATGGTTCTTATTATTACACACAACGTTGAAGCATCCTCATGATTTTTATTTAATCAACCTAAATCACAAAAGAAATCAAGGTAATAGGGAAGACAGGGGGACGTGGAAATATGACTTAAGAAAAGCCCTAAAGAAAGTTGCTTACAAAAACTTGTTTTAGTAATTTTCGAAAAATAGAAAACCGGCTAAAAATAATCTTTATAAGCTGGAAATAAACTTTCAGAAAGGATTTAATAAAATGAAAAATGTATTTAGAATACTATGTTTATTCAATTGTGTCATTATAGTTTTGATATCGCTCACACTTCATTCATTTGCTGCATCATCTTCGATTATAAATAATGAAGTATACTATATTAAAAATCAAAGAAGTGGAAAATATATCACTGCAGCAGGAAACACATCAGGCTCAAATATCTACCAATCGAATTTAACAGGAAATACAAACCAACAGTTCAAATTGGTTTATACTGAGACCTATCAATCAAACGCATATTATAATATAGTGCCAATGGTTAACACAAGTTTAAGGATTGATATAGATAATGCATGGGACTCAGACGGGGCAAATGTAAAGCTGTTTAATTATAGCTCTTTATATCCAGAAGCGCAGCGTTTTAGATTTATATATAATAACAATAACAACAGAGGAACGTATAGAATAATGCCAAGATTAAGTTCAACAAGAGTTTTTGATGTTCTTAACGCTTCTCTTTATAGTGGAACAAACATACAATTATATTCTTCAGTTCCGGGAGCTTATCAGCAAGATTGGATACTAGAGCATGTTGATGATATTGAGCCTTTTGTTGAACCCGATATTGCTATTTATAGCCAGTTGGAAAATAATACATGTGGTCCTAATAGTTCAAATCTGATGTTAGAGAACTT
>JAAYKT010000300.1 GCA_012522255.1 Clostridiales bacterium | reverse complement strand
CTTCAATTTCGTCTATGCTTTCTTTTGTAATCTCATCTATATAGCCTTTTTCCCATAATTCAACAATCTTTTTCATAGAATAAGGCTCCCCATTTGAAGCGGCTTCAGAATAGTGCTTTATTGCTTCATCAAATTTGCCTGCAGATTCATAAAGTGTGCCAAGATTATAACGTGCAAAATCAAAATCTTTTTTTGCTGCCTCGGCAAAATAATCATAGGCTTTAATTTCATCTTGTTCAACCATCCTACCATAATAATGAAGTACTCCTAAAAGGTTTAGAGCCGAGGGATTTCCTTTTTCGGCTGAAGAATGCAAATACTTTAATGCCTCTTTTTCACTTATATTAAGCCCCTTCTCACCCCTATAAAACTCATCAAAAATAGTTTCTTCTGCTTCAATGTTCCCCAAATTTGCCGACTTTAACAAATACTTATTTGCTTTTAATGTGTTATGGTATTTTTCACAGTTTTCTAACTCATCAGCAAATTTGTAAACAACAGATAATGTGTACAGCGCTTCAGAACTATCACTTTCAGCAGCCTTTTCTAAAATTTCTATATTTTCATTTACTGCAACTCCTTGTTTTATTTGATTAAAACAAAAAGCAGCCAATGAAGCATATGCTTCATATTCTACTAATAAATTAGTCAAATTTTTATACTCTTTATTGTATTCCTCATATTCTCCATACTCTATAAGCCTTTCTGCTGCCATCCTGATATTTAACAACGAAAGTATAGTGTATGTATCTTTAGCTCCTTCAAAATCCCTTTTCATAAATACATCAGTTTCTTGCAATCGTGCAAAATCATACATCGCATCGGGGTATTGCTTCATATATGCCTTATCAAGCCAATTATAAGCCTCTTTAGATAATTCCAACCATAATTGATATTGGGCTTCTTCATCATCATTTTGGGCTGCCTTTTTAAGCCATACTAAGGCTACATCCTTGTCTTCTGAGATTAAGTATTTATACATCTTGTATTGTGCCAATGGGCAACCAAGTTCAGCTGACCCTTTACAGTACACCCTTGCCAGATTACAATCTTTTTCAATACCATGTCCACCTTGTTCGTATAATTCACTTACTATAAACATGGCATTAGGATCTTCCTTATCCGCAGCCTCCATAATTGTGCCTATTATCTTTTCTTCATTGATATCACTAACATCCCCTTCTATGTATTCATAAAAAAGCGTAAGTGATGCCCCTATATGTCCCCTATTTGCTGCCATCTTAAGCCACTTAATGGCTTCTTTATTATCATTCTCGTTGTCATAAATATTATATAGCATATACTGGGCTTCCAAATTTCCTTTTACAGCAACTCTATTAATCATAGTTTTAGCTATCTTTTCATCTTTGTCATAACCATTTGTACCGTCGTATATTGATTTCGCCAATTCAATGACCAAGTCATCGGTTAAATTCTCGGCTGCTTTAAAAGCCCTTGCATTAGAATAATTCATTTCATTCATCTCCTATTTTAATTTTATCGCAAGTCTTACTG
>JAAYKT010000299.1 GCA_012522255.1 Clostridiales bacterium | reverse complement strand
TTTTTATAGTGTTATACTGACATTACCTACCTTTTATCCCTAAACTAAATCAAATAATTATATATCTATTACCAATAAAAAATAATTTAGCACACTATATACATAATTTCAGAAATTCTCATTAAAAAATGACTTACTTCTTGCCAACACAATGATAAAAACAGGCAGGTCAATAGTATTCTAATACTTTTGATACTATAAAAACTTATTAGGAGGGTTTAAAGATGAAAAGGACTGTTTTTGTTAACGAACTGACAGATGGTTTGCTTGACCCTAATAAACCAATGTTAGGACCCGTAGAAGATGGCGGCTATATTGTGGCTAATTCAGCACCCGGATGTTGGGGCCCAATGTTGACACCAGAGCTAAAAGGACGAAATGAGGTCACCAAGCCGGTTTTTGTCGAGAACGCAGAGGTGGGAGATGCCATTGTTATCTACATTAAATCCTTAGATGTAACTTCCCAGGTAATAACCTCTGGTACCGATAATGCTAATGAAGGCATGTTCGTAGGTGATCCTTATGTTGTTTCATACTGTCCTACATGTAAAATAGCCTATCCTGAAAGCAAAATTGTTGGTATAGGCAAAGGTTCGGTAAGGTGTAAAAAGTGCGGAAATGACATTGCAACCTTTACAATGACTCATGGTTATTCCATAGCATTTAATGAGGAAAAAGATATAGGCATAACTTTAAATAAAGAAATGTCAGAGTTGGTAGCCAAGGATGCAAAAAAATATATGGCTATACCCGATGCCTCCATTCAAAATCCAGCGGCAATCCTTGCACCAAGCGATCTAAGCGGTACTATTTCCAGATTGAGGCCTTTCTTGGGTCAGTTAGGGACAACCCCCTCTGCTGTCATACCGGACACCCATAATTCCGGCGATTTTGGATCATTCTTATATGGCGCCCCCCATGAATTCAGTATGACTGAAGAAGAATTAAAAAAACATAAAACTGATGCACACATGGATAATAGCAGGGTCAGGGAAGGTGCTATTGTAATAGCTCCCGTCAAAGTAAAGGGCGGCGGTGTCTTCTTAGGTGATGTTCATGCAATGCAAGGCGATGGTGAAATAGCAGGGCATACATGCGACGTAGCAGCCATAACAACCCTAAGAGTAAAGGTTTTAAAGGGATTAAATATTGATGGCCCTATTCTTTTGCCATTAGAAGAGGACCTTCCACACTTGGCCAAGCCGTTTACAGAGCTTGAACTCAGAAAAGCCGAAAGACTGGCTAAATACTGGAACATGACTAATCTGGAAAAAACAGCCCCTATTGCATTTGTAGGCACAGGATCAAATATCAATTTAGCTATAGACAATGCTTTGGAAAGAGGAGCGACAGTATTAGATATTTCTCTAGAAGAAATGAAAAACAGAGCCACTATAGCCGGAAGTGTGGAGATAGGTCGAGCACCAGGATCAGCCTTAGTCACTATCCTAGCCCCTGTTGAAAAACTTAAAAAAGCCGGACTTTATGAAATCATAAAAGACCATTACAATTTAAAGTAACAGATACAATAAAGACAAATAGCAGGGACCATTTCAAATTTAAATTTAAGAAATGGTTCTTGCTATTTTGCAATCAAGTTACGATTGTGGCCACTGCCAATTTAATAGATCAAAATAGTGATTAGAAAAAAACGTTACCACGGGAAATGCTTCCAACTATTATTATATACCTATAACAATTATTCAGGAAACACATTTGCATTTTTTCTTGAATGGTATATATTAGGATATAGAAAGCACAAAGGAGGCATCACAATGGCTTCAAATAAAAAGGCTGTATTTTTCCTATGCGGTGACTTAGGTATAGATCCTGTTGCAGGCCATGTTTTTAACAAGTTAAAAATAATATATGACCTGAAAAGGACTGACATCATAATTGATGATAAGCCTGTGCTGAAATATACTGATAAATCAAAAAATGAATTCTACTTTGCTGAGACACACAAGGTTATATGCCATGATTATACATATTACCTTCCTATTATGAACCAATACTTCTCTGACTCCGACATGTCAGGCCTAATTACATGGCATGAAGGCCAAAATGCCCCAGATAAAATTCTCTCCGTGCATACTACTGGTGATGTAGATTCAGGTAACTTTGGAAATGCAAACCCGCAATATATGCATAATCTCCTATGGGGTTTAGAAAAACACAAAATAGATGCCAATATGGATGATTTTATGGTAACCACTGAGGCCACTCATTGGTCCGGAATGGTTTATGGCGAAGGAAATCCAAAGCTGATACCAATGTTTCCGGTACCAATTATTGATATAGAAATCGGCAGCACTGCGAAAAGCTGGGACAACAGTGCGGCTGCAGAGGTAATTGCCCGGTCCTTGACTGAGATTTTTAATGAGGATAATAAAACCCTTATGAACCTTCTATGTGTCGGCGCCGTACACTTTGAGCCTTCTTTTGCCAATGCAGTATTTGAAACCTGGGATGACAAAGCCTTTGGTATATCACACATAGTACCAAACCACTGGCTGGTTACCGGACAATATGAAAATGAGGATGGGCTGATTAAACTTGAAAACTGTATCGATTCTATTATAGGCGGTATTTCCGGCATAGCCTTCCATGATAAATTGAAAGGAACTTATAAGAGCCAATTGAGAATCCTCGGAGAAAAATACAACATACCTGTGTTCAAACACCAGCTTTTGCGAAGGCCGGAAGATATACCCTTCAAATATGCAGGAAAAACGGTTTAAAGCTGATTTATTGGCATGCTTTTCCGCCAAATAGAATCTTCGGAAATGATTAAAGTACCGGGTAACAGTTCTCCCGGTTGCTCTTGCGAGGAGCACCCGGGAGAACCGTCCCCCTGGTCGGCC
>JAAYKT010000035.1 GCA_012522255.1 Clostridiales bacterium | reverse complement strand
TGAGGTTTATACCAGTCCTGTAGGAAGGGCTGTTGAAACGGCGAGGATTATAAGTGGTTTGAATGAAGATATGATAACTTTGGATAAAAATTTAAGGGAAATAAATTTAGGTTCCTGGGAAGGAAAATTAGTAAAAGATATTGAAATGTCATATCCTTTGGAATATGAGATGTTTTGGAATGAGCCTCATTTATATAAAAGAGATGGATCCGAGTCATATTATGAAGTACAAAGAAGGGCCATGCAAACTATAGATAATATAATAAAAGAATATGGGAAAACCGAAAGAAATATTTTGCTTGTCACACATACCATAACTTTGAAAACTATAATGGCATATTTTGAAAATAGGGATTTTAAAGATTTTTGGGATCCTCCTTTTATTTACGATACCAGTCTAATTATAATCGAAATCGGTGGAGGAACAAAAACCATAGTTTTATATGGTGACATAGCACATATAGCGAATTTGGAAGGTTATGAATTTTTGAAAGATAATCATTTTATAATAAACCGGCTTAAGGGAAAGGAGAAATAATGAAAAGGAAAAATTATGGTTTGCTGGCATATATATTGGTGTGTATTATCTGGGGTTCAACATACCTTGCGATAAGAATCGGTGTGAAAAGTATGCCCCCGTTTTTATTTGCCGGTATAAGAAATGTCACAGCAGGGAGTATAATTTTGTTGTTTTCTTATATAAGAAAATTGGAATTCCCTAATGGGTTGGAAGAATATGGGAAAATATCTATAGTAGGATTTTTTCTTCTTGGAATTTGTAACACCTTGGTAGTAATAGCGGAAATGAGAATTAACTCAAGTACCGCCGCCTTGCTTTTAGCCTTAATCCCTATTTTTATTGTTATAATAGAACAATTCATACCCGGCGGCAGCCGAATAAGTCTTATGGGTTGGTTTGGAATGTTTATCGGTTTTGCAGGTGTGGGGATACTATCCTTTAGCGGTGGCAGTGAATTCGATATGAATATTTTTGGAATTGTGCTGCTGTTTCTTTCATGTCTATCGTGGGCAACAGGTTCAGTTTATTCTAAAAGAACTGTGTTTACGGGTTCCATTGTAACTCAAATCGGTATTCAAATGTTTGCAGGCGGAATACTGCAAGTATTAATGGGCCTCTTTGCCGGAGAGGTTTCGAAATTTAAGTATAGTCCTTCGGGATTTGGAGCAATGTTATACTTAATTTTTATGGGCTCCTTAATAGGTTATACATCATATATTTATCTGATAAGTGTTTGGCCAATTTCTAAGGCAGGTACTTATGCCTATGTCAATCCTGTAGTCGCAATGTTCTTAGGTTGGTTTATACTTCATGAAGCTGTGACCGTTAAAATGATTGTTTCTGCTGTTTTAATTTTGGTTGGCGTATTGATTGTACAAAAATCTAAGATTACAGAAAAGGCCGAAGAAATAATCGAAGAGGTTATTGATACATAATAAATTTAGAAGGGAGGGTGGATATGGAACTGACAGTGCTTGTTGATAATAATACGCTGATTGACAGATATTTTATCGGTGAACCGGGTCTGTCCTTTTTTATCAGGGATGAAGATAAAACTATTCTTTTTGATGTCGGGTATTCTGATGCTTTTATTAAAAATGCAAATGTAATGAATATTGGTTTAAATGATATGGATTATATTGTGATATCACATGGGCATATGGACCATACCTGGGGCTTGTTTTATCTTATAAAGCATTATGCAGAAGCAAAAATTGAACAGATTGATTTTAAAAAGCCGGATCTGTTAGCCCATCCATGGACATTTTTCCCAAAAGTTGATAATTCCAATGAAATCGGCACAATATTAACTGCTGATACTTTATCAAGACATTTTAACATGAAACTTAATAATGATCCCGTTTGGCTGACAAAAAACCTCGTGTTTCTTGGTGAAATAGAAAGAAGCAATGAATTTGAAAATAAAAACGCTATAGGTAAAGTTCTTTGCGGCAAAAAATTCATCGATGATTATTTATTGGATGATACCGCTATGGTGTACAAGTCCGATAAGGGATTAGTGATAATTACAGGTTGCTCCCACGCCGGTATATGCAATATAATAGAATATGCAAAAAAGGTATGTGATGATAATAGAATTATAGATGTTATCGGGGGATTACATCTACTGAAACCAAGTGATGAAGTTATGACAAGAACATGTGACTATTTTAAATTGAGCAGAATTCAAGTGTTGCACGCCTGCCATTGTACTGATCTTGCTTCTAAAATAGCATTATCAGGCACATGTCCGATTGAAGAAGTCGGTGTGGGCACGGTATTAAAATATTAGACGGTTTGGCTAAAACTTTTGGGCTTTTCTTTTTATAGGAGGATAGGAATGTTTCAGCAGATCATAGTATTTATAATTATAGGGTTGACTTTATTATTATTTATAGATGGAAGGATAAGATACGAGTTTATATCTATCTCTGGACTTCTTGTCCTCACTGTTACAGGTGTTATAAAACCTGAAGAGACATTTTCGGGTTTTAGCCATCCTGCGGTAATAACAGTTGCTTCTGTATTAGTTATAAGTGCTGCGTTGGTAAAATCGGGAATAATTGAACGTATTGTTGTCTTATTAAACGGTAAAACAGACAGTGTCTACCTGAAGGCATTCGGTCTTATGGTAGTCACGGCATTTTTATCTGCTTTCATGAATAATATAGGTGCTCTGGCGTTAATAATGCCGGTAGCCCTCAGGATAGCCAAAGATAGCAAGATGTCACCCTCTAAGCTTCTGATGCCTGTAGCCTTTGCTTCGCTATTAGGCGGCATGGTGACGGAAATCGGTACCCCTCCCAATTTGATAGTTTCCAATTATAGATATCAGGTAGGCGGAGTTCCTTTCAACTTTTTTGATTTTACGCCGGTTGGCATTGCAATAGTTATATTGGGAATCGGATTTACAATATTTTTTGGCATAAAACTATTGCCGGAGAGGAAAAGCCAGAATGACGAAGGATTGTTTAATATTGGGGAATATCTGTCAGAAGTAGTTGTAACTGAAACCTCTAAAATGAATGGAAAGAAAATTAGAGATTTTTTTGAACTATTTAAGGTGGAAGTAGAGATTTTAAGTATTATAATA
>JAAYKT010000298.1 GCA_012522255.1 Clostridiales bacterium | reverse complement strand
TGATGATTTATTCGACTATATCATTGTTGTGATGCAAAGGACGCAGGTAGATAGTGTTCTACCCATTCTTTCGAAAAATTGTTCAAAGAATATCGTTTTTGTTGTCAACACTGCCGCCGGATATGACCATTGGGCACAGGCTGTCGGCAGTGAGCGGCTGATGCTTGGTTTCCCTTCGGCAGGCGGTGAACGCATCGACGGAAAAGTTTCATACTTTATTGGAAAAGGCCTCACGCGTTCGTTTCAAACATCGACGTTTGGGGAATACAGCGGCAGAAAAACGGAACGAGTTCGCCGGTTAATCCATGCTTTTAAACGTGCGGGTATCCCCAGTGTATTCTGCGATGATATGGATGCCTGGCAAAAGACTCATGTTGCGATGGTGACAAGCATCGGAAATGCGTTATATCAATTCGATTGTGATAATTACCGCCTTGCCCGATCCTACGACAGTGTTTGTCTTATGCTGCATGGTATTCAGGAGGGCTTTGAAACGCTGAAAAAACTGGGAATAAAAATGAAGCCCGCAAAACTATGGTACATGAAATTACCGGTTTGGATCACAGCGGGAGTATTTAAGATTTTTATGGGTACCAGGCTTGCAGAAACCGCCCTTGCAAAGCATTGCAAAGCAGCAAAACCGGAAATGCTTCGCCTGCAGGCAGAATTCGATTCATTGATTGCTCAGATCCGATTAAATACCCCCGCGATCGACAAATTACGGAACTATCTGTCATCTTCGAATATGAACAATAATGGAGGATCTCCTTAAAATATATGAAAATAAAGCTCTCTGGCTTTCCGAGAGCGTACTAAAATAAGTATGGAGGGAAATATGATGGATATTAAGAACCTGATTCTTACGGGACTTGTTACTTCATATGTTTTCGTTCTGTCATTTTTACTGTGTTCTACCACAATCCAAGATACATGCTGAAGATGCTGCCTAAGGATTTCGCACCGCATCTCGAAACAACAACAAAGAAAGAAATGATTACATATCTAAAATTTATGGGTTACATTGCTTTATTCCTTAAGTCCTTTATATGTCAGGAAGCATGTATTTATGCTACAAAGACAGGGATGTCAGCTTTTTAACGCTTTTTATCGAGGGATATCTGGTAATGATGATGATGAATATCGCCGATTTTGTCGTTATGGATTTGATCTTATTCAGCATAAGTGCTAAAAGATTTGCTGAAAAACTTGATATGAGTGTTAAAGACTTTCGCCCATTCAAATGTTGGAAAAAGCACTTGTTTTTAGAACATATTCTGCAAAGCATATTCGTGCTTTGTCCTTTGATTGGTATAATAACCGGTGGTCTTACATGGTTGTTAAGGCTAATCATTAAATAAGCTATGTCACAATAAATGGTCTATTTTCTTTAAAAAAGAAGTATAAGTTGAAGAAGTTGGAAATTAAACAGGTACTGGAAGGATAATTAATACCAGTTTGTAGGTCAAGTGTTTTAGAGGATGGAGATATTGTAATTGTTGATGGCTCAAAAGGAACCGTAGCTATCTGCCTTCGGTCAAATAATTGAACCTCCCCCACATAATTGTTTCACAATTTAAAAGTGGGAGATTCTTGTTTCATCAGGTTCACCATGAATACCCCTTCTGCTAATTATTCATTACTATTTTCCTGAACAATTCAACAAAGGTTTCCTTTTCATCGTCCTGAAGGACATGAAGGATGCTTTCAAATATTGCTGTTTCTGCATTCAGATGGTCCGCAACTGCACAGGAACCTTTCTCTGTAAGCTTTAAGTTAAAGGAGCGCAAATCGGTACTGTTCAGCTCACGCACCAGGAGTTCTTTCTTTGTAAGCCTGTTGATTACATTTGTTACAGTACTGTTCGGAATGTTTAGTGTATTCAAAACATCCTTTATTTTAATGTTGGAATTAAAGTAAACAAGCTTAAGAATTTTTAGTTCAAGGATACCGCAACCCTTTAACTCTTCTGAGCAAACCTCAATGTTATGCGACAGAAGCAATCTATTCCATAAATCTCTTAACTCCAATGCGTTATTGTTCAATTTTCTTCATCCTTTTTTGTAAAAGCATCACTATAATTTTGCCACAGAATCCGATGATTGGCAATACAAAGCATACAGGTGTCAGATTGTATTTAACTATGGTAAGGGTATTCACAAAATGAACAGCATTGTCCATCTGACTTGGGTAATTTGCAAGAATGATTGCCAGAGTTGTTATTTCTCCCATTTGTATAACTGCAAGTAAAACTGGTAAAAAGGTTAATACCGATAGGGCAATACAATTTTTCACCCAGTTGTTAAATATCTTGTAGCTTATCCCTGTAAGAAAGCAAGTATAAAGCACAACCATGAGAAAGTCTGCAATGAGTATAAGTGAATGAGCAGAACGACCGCTTTGTCCAATAGAATTGAGCAGTTGATAGGCTTGTTCTGACGAATAGTTAAACGTTTGTGTAAGATAAGAGAAATTCTGGCGAAATACTGTGTTTGATAAAACGCAGAGAATAATGAAAAGAGCAAATGTAATACTTATGACCCTGACATTCGATAGTTTGACAATTAATTTTAATGATTATGACGTTAACTCAGTATACATAATTTTTTGTGAGGTGATACAGCTAAACAAAACACGGTTAAATAACTCACAACCAAAAAACCTACGGTTGAACCTGTAGCAGAATTCATCCAGA
>JAAYKT010000297.1 GCA_012522255.1 Clostridiales bacterium | reverse complement strand
GTTTTCATATGCATATGCCCAACATTTTCTATACGCTTTCCCAGTTGGTGAAACAATATCATAAATTCTTTTATCATCATTGTCATGTGCAGGTGCACTCAAATCTGTTGGTGCCCATTCTCCTCGTGGATCATTATCTAAATTACCATACCTTTCATTGGCTTCCTTGGTCCGTGGTAATCGACCAATACTAAATTGTTGTATACCTTTTGCATAAATTATCATATAATCATGGTTTTCCGAAAAATATTTAGTATCATTTTTAGGTGAAAATGCCCTCTCCCATATAACAGTTGCCACAAAATTCTCCTCCCCAAATACCTCGTCGCATGCTTTCCTCAGATTATGAACCTCATTGTCATCTATACTGATAAATATTACCCCGTCATGCCTCAGCAGATTCTTTGCCAATCTTAATCTTGGGTACATCACATTGAGACAATCACTATGATATATGCCGGAAGTTTCCGGATTTGCTTTCATGGATTGGAGAGTCAGTTCCTTGTAATTCTTTATATTATCCCTAAAATCATCTTTATAAACAAAGTCATTGCCTGTATTATAGGGAGGGTCGATATAAATCATTTTTATTTTTTTATAGTAGCTCCTTTGAAGTAATTTCAAGACTTCCAAGTTATCTCCCTCTATATAAAGGTTCTTTGTCTTATCCCAGTCCTTACTTGCCGCTTTATCAGGCCTCAGCGTCCCGGTAGATGTTTTTTGAGAAAGTTTCAGGGCTTCGCTTTTCCCCGGCCAGGTAAACTCATATATCTCCCTGCCTTTTTCTATATCTTCGCCTAAAATCTCCTGCAATTTTTCAAAATTTATTTTATCCTCCGCAAAGGCTTCCGGAAAGATTTCTTTTAACTTTGCGATATTTTCTTTTAGAATATCCTTTGTTTTCCCTTCCAATTTTTCCAATTAGACCACCTCATTCAGATTATTTTTCAATTCTTCTATGGCTTTTTCAAATTCCTTTATCTTTAATTGCATGTCCATTTTTCTTCCAAAGTTTAATTCCTGTTTTTGCTGTTTTATTATTAATTCCATTTCCCTACTTACTTCTTCAATTTGTTTTATTATGCTTTTGCATTTGGTTATGTTTTTTGTTGTCTTGGGATATTTGGAAAAGATTGAATAAGCCTTTGTCAGATAAATCCTGTTATCCAGTTCAGTATAGAATTTATATAGATTTTCAAAAGGCAGAGTATTAGTTTTCAGTCTGTTAATAAAATCTACATCCTTTTCATCGGGGTAATCAATGCATAACCAAGGAGAGAAATTGTTCTCTTCAATTATGGTTTTACTTGTATCTATTTTATTTAACCGTTTTGCTGCAGTGCTGAAGACGATCAAATTTTTATAACCCAATACCAACAAAGCCGGATGGGGTATTGCCTCATGGAGTATTTTTGCTATTGTTTTCATCTTTTCGTTTTTCCTGAGGTCTATATAAATAACAGCAATATCCGTGTAATCATAGTCTTCGTCTCTGAACTTTCCTATATTAAATGAATCCTCATTAATCATAGCTATAAGTCTTATACTTTCTATTTCGGAGACAAGTGCATCTTTTTCTCTTTTATTCAATTCAGCATTGTCATAAAAGAGCTTCTTTGTTATTTTTCTTATTATAACGGCTTTATCCGGTAAAGATAGTATTTCAATAACCTTATCTATCATAATTTCACCTACTTTACAATTAAAAAACTTATAAGTTCAAAATCATCCAAGCCTTTTATGCTGTTATCCAATATCCTTGTACCGCCTAAACGAAAGAGAGATTCCAAGCCTTTTTCCTCAGTTATTCCTACTATACTTTCCACAACCTTTTCCAGC
>JAAYKT010000296.1 GCA_012522255.1 Clostridiales bacterium | reverse complement strand
TGCTTCGTTAATTTCTTTAACATTTTTTCAGGGTTTTGCCTGAAATTAAGCATTTTGGAGCAATTTTCAATATAAAATTGCTTATAAGTTATTAATAATCAGTTGTTTAATGTTTATGAGGATCAACTAATTAATACCTACACGTGGACCAGTGGTGAAATCCCCTATCGCAGGAGCATCCGAATTTTTAGGGAGTACTATAGCTTTTTCGGTATTATATTAATAAAAAGAATAATATCATTACTACTGTCTTGAATCCTCTCAAACATGCCTCCGCTTGCAAAGCTTTCATACTCCTCTCCTAGATTACCTTTTTGCGCTGTCAATCTGAATTCAGATGCCGGAATAGAAACAATTAGGGCATCCTTGAAGGATCCAATAACACTACCTTTCGAGAATCCAACAAACTTCAATATAAAATCTTCTTTGGTTCCGTTATAATTTACTTTCCGGGCATCCCTGTTAAAGACTGTGTAGTAAACCCTTCCTCCTTTCAAATAGGAAAAAAACAAATAATTATCAAGGAAACGAAAGGTTGACAATGCGTACACCTTATTTGTTTTCTCAACTTCATAATTATAGTAATTCATGTCTTGGGTCATTCTATCAAAATCCTCCTTAGACACAAAATCCTTACCAAAGTCGATTACAATATCTGGTGATGCAGCGAGACCAGCGATTTTACAAATCTCCAAGCTCCCTCTTTGATTAAGATAGACCGCATTTTGCTGATCTATAATCAGTTTGTCAAACCCACGCATACGATAGTAAAAACCATCTAATTGCTTTATTGGCATACTCATATTTACTATTTTATAGCCATCATGAGTAATAATGTTGTGTTTAATAGTATTATCCCCATATGCAGAAGGCCTATTCGCCATATAGAAATAGTAGTTCTCATCAAAACTTATGAAGTTTGCTGCATTGAAACCTATTTCAATTTTCTTGACATAGTTACCAATTGAATCATAACACTGAATCAGTCTTGCCCCGCTATCCATGATTTCCAGATAACCTGATGATTCATTTATATTAAAATCAATTAAATTTAGGAATTCAGCAGGGCCTTTACCCTGTTTACCAATTCTCCTAACACAACTACCGTCTCTCCTATAAATGAATGCACTTTTAGAACCGAAAGCATCCAATACATAAACAAGGTCATTCTTTACTAACACTTTGTTTATGTCTTTAAAAAGGGTTCCTGATTTTGATTCGGGAACTAATACTCGGGACAATTCAAAGGAACATCCATCATTAATCTCCATTTGTGAATTGATCAAGATTCTTACAACTCCTTTCAAATCTGACCTTTCACCATTTTTGGAGCAACTAATTAGCAGTAAAAACAGAAATACAATCCAATAACGCATAATTATAAATTACTTAATTCTCAATATCCCTCATGATTTGCATATACATCTGTATACCTTGCGGATAGAACTTGTCTGGTACATATACTTTTCTCATACAACAGGTAGAATCCAGAAAAAAAATGTACGGAGTTTCGTATTCCTCCAAAGTAAGATTCATTACCTTTTCCGTGGTAAAATTAAAGACCTTAAACATACATGGTAAATCCTGAATGAAGACATGGTGCTCATGAAGATCATCAAAACTACATAACAAAATAATGTTACCTTCTATAGAAGATGAATAATGACAAATTTGATTGATGATACTATCAATACAAACAATGCAATTCTCGCGTGGTAAGCGAAAAACTAGCTTATTCATAAATAAGGAATCCTGTAACCCAACCTTTCTTCCTCGATCATCAGAAACTATAATATTTTCTATTCTATAGCCTTCAGCTTCTAAAGAAGATAAAGTTAAAGACCTATCTATGAATGTTGCGTCAAACTCTGTGTCATCTGGATCTAATTGTTTCAAAGATTTTAAAAATAATATTCCAGTGGTTTAGCCCCTTATATTAGTACGACTTCAATTTCAGTATAAATGTAGTCACTTTTCTTCATAATATTGCATCAGCAATGTACAATCTACAGTAATTAGTTGATCCTTATCAATACCCATTTTTTCTGACCCTGGAGGTTGTTGTATTCACGCAGACCCATTGGATTCGGAAAAAACAGAAATCTGATGAGGATAGAAATTTCGGCCTTTCTTTTGGCCATCCAGTTCTTTTACCTGTTCTATTTGCGGCTTCAGGGTATGTCCGTCAAAGGGATTACCCTCAAAGGCCAGGGCTCCCACGATAATGCCTCCCAGGCGCGTGTAGGCAAAGCTGC
>JAAYKT010000295.1 GCA_012522255.1 Clostridiales bacterium | reverse complement strand
TTATAATTATATTTGAATAAGGAGACGATTTATCATGTCATTAAAAGAAAAGGTTGTTTTGGCTTATTCCGGCGGCCTGGATACATCAGTTATTATTCCATGGCTTAAGGAAAACTATGATTTTGAAGTAATCGCTTGTTGTGTGGATGAAGGCCAGGGAGATGATCCCAAGGAACTTAGGGCAAAAGCATTAAACAGCGGAGCTTCAAAAGTGTATGTGGAAGATGTAAAAAAAGAATTTGTAGAAAGGTACATTTTTCCCACACTAAAGGCAGGTGCTGTTTACGAAGGAAGATACCTCTTGGGTACTTCTTTTGCAAGACCTTTAATCGCAAAAAAATTAGTTGAAACAGCTGAAAAAGAAGGGGCAAATTATATAGCCCATGGATGCACAGGAAAAGGAAATGATCAAGTTCGTTTTGAACTTTCTATAAAATCAATGAGGCCGGATATAAAAATTATTGCACCGTGGAGGATTTGGGATATAAAATCCAGGGAAGATGCCATAGATTATGCTGAAAAAAGAGGAATACCAATTCCCGTTACAAAAGCTAAGCCTTACAGCATGGATAAGAACCTTTGGCATTTAAGCCATGAAGGCGGAGACTTGGAGGATCCCTGGAAGGAGCACCCGTCGGATTTATACCAGATGACACTACCGCCGGAGGAGGCACCTGATATCCCATGCTATTTGGAGATAGGATTTCAAAGCGGCGTACCGGTGACAATAGACGGCGTTTATTACGAACCGGTGGCACTCCTTGAAAAACTAAACAAAATCGGCGGTGCAAACGGTGTGGGGATAGCTGATATGGTGGAGAACAGGCTTGTGGGGATGAAGTCGAGAGGAGTATATGAGACGCCCGGCGGGACTTTGCTGTATGCAGCCCACAAGGAATTAGAATATCTGACTTTGGATAGAAATACTATGCAGTTTAAAGAGATGGCAGCGCAGAAATATGCACAATTGGTTTACGATGGCCTATGGTTCACACCGCTTAAGGATGCATTGGATGCTTTTGTTGATATTACTCAGGAATATGTGACAGGGACAGTGAGGCTGAAACTGTATAAGGGAACATGTATCAATGCCGGATCTAAGTCCGAATATTCACTCTATAACGAAGAGTATGCAACATTTGGTCAAGATGAAGTGTATAATCAAAAAGACTCAGAGGGATTTATAAACCTATTTGGATTGCCCTTGGCTGTAAGGGCAATAATGAAGAAGAAAATCATGGAGGAAATGCTCAAGAATACGAGCAGAAGGGCTATATGAAATTATGGGGCGGAAGGTTTGAAAAAAGTACAAATCGGCTTGCAGAGAATTTTCAAAATTCAATAAAATTTGATTACAGGATGTATAAGCAGGATATCAGAGGGAGTATTGCCCATGTCAGGATGTTGGGAGTTCAGGGCATAATAGATAAAAAAGAATCAGAGGCAATTATAAAAGGTCTTGAAGAGATATTGGAAGATATTGAAGCCGGCAAAGTTGAGCTCAAAGAAGAGGCGGAGGATATTCATATGAATATAGAAATGCTTCTAATTGATAGGATAGGTCAGACCGGAAAAAAGCTCCACACAGGCAGGAGCCGTAATGATCAGGTAGCTTTGGATTTGCGGATCTATCTAAAAGAAGAAACGTATGAATTGGTATCACTTTTAAAAAAGTTAAACTATTTACTTAAGGATAAAGCCGAGGAAAATAAAAATGTAACAATGGCGGGCTATACCCATATGCAAAGGGCACAGCCCGTCACCTTGGGGCTTCATCTTTTGGCCTATTATCAGATGTTCGAAAGAGATATAGACAGGCTCTGTGATTGCAATAAGAGGATGGATATGATGCCGTTGGGCAGCGGTGCATTGGCAGGTACTGCCTATAATTTGGACAGACAGATGGTAGCACGGGAATTGGGTTTTGCGGTAATTACCAAAAACTCCATGGATGCAGTATCCGACAGGGATTTTGTAATAGAGTTAATAAGCTGCTGTTCTATAATTATGATGCATCTCAGCAGGTTTTGCGAAGAATTGGTAATATGGAACAGCTATGAATTCGGGTATATAGAGATGGATGACTCCATGAGTACAGGAAGCAGCATAATGCCTCAAAAGAAGAATCCGGACGTGGCGGAGCTGATCAGGGGCAAAACAGGACGGGTCTATGGCGATCTTATGTCCATCCTTACAGTTATGAAGGCTCTTCCTTTGGCCTATAATAAAGATATGCAGGAAGACAAGGAAGCTGTTTTCGATGCGGTAGATACTGTAAAGGCTTGTATCGGTGTATTCATTCCTATGCTTGATACTATCACCTTTAAAAAGGATAATATGAGAAAAAGCTTAAAGGGTGGTTTTCTTAATGCCACTTATGCTGCGGATTATTTGGTAAAAAAGGGCGTGCCATTTAGAGAGGCACATGAATCTGTAGGTATGGCTGTAAACCATTGCATTAAAGTAAAAAAAGAATTGGAGGAGTTGACACTAAGAGAATTTAAATCTTTTAACCCAGCGTTTGGGGAAGATATATACGAAAAAATAGGCATAAGGGTGTAAAAATATAAATGGATTGTGTTTCCCTCCTTAGTATGATAAAGTTATGAAAAGTGGGAAAAATTAGTGTTTTGATCCTGTGAATAGTAATAAAAAATTTCACCATCATAACTAAAAGCTACAAAGTTAATAAAGGAGGGTGTTTCCGTGAGCAATAAAAAAGGTTTTCTAAATGAATTCAAGGAATTTATTTCCCGGGGAAGTGTAATTGATTTAGCCGTAGGTGTGATAATCGGGAGTGCATTTACAGCAATCGTTACATCTTTAGTAAATGATATTGTAATGCCTATAATAGGGATGTTATTCGGAGGAATCGACTTTACATTTTTAAAATACATCATAACACCTGGTGATGGGGATACGGTAGAAGCTGCAATATATTATGGGAACTTCATCCAAAATGTTGTTAACTTTATTTTAATTGCTTTTGTCATTTTTATGGTTATTAAGTTTATAAACAGCTTTCACAGAAAAGAGGAAGTCAAAGAAGAGGCTCCTCCTGCCGCACCGGCCGAAGATATTGTGCTTTTAACAGAAATTCGTGATCTATTAAAAAAATAATAAAATTTTAATAAATTTTGTTTGACAAAGATAAACTATTATTATAGTATTGAGTTTAGTGATTTGAAAATTGAATAGTAAATTTGCTTATCCAGAGAGGTGGAGGGACTGGCCCAATGAAACCCGACAACCGGCATTCTCATTCGAATGCAGCGGTGTCAATTCCTGCAGGATTCATTAATCCTGAAAGATAAGGAAATAGCACAGCGTTTTTATATTTGTGAATAAACAGCTGCTTTTCTTTATCGGAGAGCAGTTTTTTTATTGTATAAAATAAATATTGCATAATGGATGCAAAGGAAATTTAGAAAAATAGGAGTGAAATTCATGAAGACTTTTGAAGAAATCAATGAAAAAATCCAAAAGGGTAATGCAGTGGTCGCTACAGCGGAGGAAATTCTCGGTATGGCCGGGGAAATGGGTATGCGGGAGACCGCAGAATATGTTGATGTAGTAACAACCGCAACTTTTGGGCCTATGTGCTCTACAGGAGCTTTTCTAAATTTTGGACACTCGGAACCACCTATCAGAATGGAAAAGATCAGTTTAAATAACGTTAATATATGTGCAGGACTGGCTGCAGTTGACGGATATATAGGGGCTACCGAAGTTTCAACGGATCTGGGAGCTGAGTATGGCGGGGCTCATGTCATATGTGATTTGATTGACGGCAAAAGGGTTAGGCTGCATGCCTTTGGGAAAGGTACGGATTGCTACCCAAGGAAGGAAATAGACACTTATATAACCTTGGACAAAATAAATGAAGCCTATATGTTTAACCCCAGGAACTGTTATCAAAACTATGCGGCGGCGACAAATACATCAGAAAAAGCGCTTTATACCTACATGGGTGTATTACAGCCTCATATGGGGAATATCAATTATTCCACAACGGGAGAATTAAGCCCTTTGATAAATGACCCATACCTTCGAACTATAGGTCTTGGAACTAAAATTTTTATAGGCGGAACTGTAGGTTATGTTTCTTGGCAGGGCACCCAATTTGTAACCGAAAAACCAAGAGGTGACAACGGTGTGCCATTATCGGGGGCTGCAACGCTGGCTCTTATCGGGGATTTGAAAAAGATGAGTACAGAATTCATTCAACCGGGGGTATTTGAGGGTTACGGCACTTCTATTTACGTAGGGGTGGGGATACCAATACCCGTATTGGATGAAGAAATGCTGGAACATTTGTTAGTGAGAAATAAAGATATTTACCAGTATATTACTGATTACAGCAAAAAAGGTAAACCTGTCATTGCCAAATGCAGTTTTGAAGAATTGCAAAGCGGCGAAGTTAATATAGAGGGTAAGGATATAAAAACAGCGCCTTTATCCAGTTTGTATAAAGCACGAATTATTGCCCGGGTGCTGAAATCATGGATAGAAAAAGGTGAATTCACTTTACAGGAACCTATTAAGCAATTTCCGAGGGTATCAGCATTAAAGGGGTTAAATTAAAGGAACGTTATTAGGTTTTCATCATCCCCATATGTCAAGATACCTCTTTACACTTGAAATGACACTAATGGGGAGCATGGTTATATCTTTTCAATAAATTTTTGGATTATTGTTTTGGATATCATGTTTATGTAATTATTAATAGAAATAAGGAGTTGACGAAATGAGTAAGGTTCAAATAGACGATAAGAAATGTGTACATTGTGGCGTATGCACATCCGCATGCAGAAGCAATGCGCTAAAAATAAATAAAAACGATTTTTGTATATACTTAAAAAAAGAAAATTGTATAGGTTGTGAATCCTGCTTGGGGGTTTGCCCCACAAGGGCTATTTATGTTCCTGTGGAATTGAGGTGGTTGTGTGTTTGAAGCCAGAGATTATAGGAATCATATGAGGTCGGAGGAACTTCAAACATTCAATGTGACTATCGAAGAATCCGATCTTCAAATATCTGCAGAATATGATTTAACGATAGAAGCAAAAATGTTGCTTGCAAAATACAGACACGAGATCACCAGTTATATAAAAAGGTACCCGGAATTTCTTACATCTTTGAAGCCTCTCAGCCCAAGACCGGGTGCAACGTATATTATAAAGGAAATGTGTGAAGCCGGGTACTCTGCAAATGTGGGGCCTATGGCGGCAGTGGCGGGAGCTATATCCAAATATATAGGCAAATCCTTGCTGAAATACACCGATGAAGTAATAGTGGAAAACGGTGGGGATGTTTTTATAAAACCAAAAAAGCAAAGGAAAGTAGCCATTTATGCGGGAAATTCTGTTTTTTCAAACAGGATAGGAATATCCGTGCCCTATGATACCGGTGAATACGGTATCTGTACGTCCAGTGGTACCGTCGGACACTCTCTCAGTTTTGGCAAAGCAGATGCAGCGGTGGTGCTTTCAAAAGATGCCGTTATAGCTGATGCAGCGGCGACAGCTACGGCAAATGTTGTGAAGTCCGCAGATGATATAGAACGAGGTTTGAATACAGCCATGGCAATAGCAGGTGTGGAAGGTGCAGTAATAATAGTCGGAGACAGAATAGGTGCCTATGGGCTGGTAAATATAACGAAAATTTAATTTGAAAAGGAGAATAATAAAATGAAAATAAAAGAATTATTTAAATATGGCCGACCCGTTATATCTTTGGAGATTTTTCCTCCAAAACCCGAATCCCCCGTGGAAACAATATTGGATACTATTGACGCTTTGTCCGATTTAAAACCTGATTTTATAAGCGTTACTTATGGGGCAGGCGGAAGCAGCAAGTCCCACACCATAGAGATAGCCAATTTGATTAAAAACAAATATAATGTAGAGGCTCTGGCGCATTTAACTTGCATAAACTCAAAAAAAAGCGATATAGACCGGGTATTAGGCGAATTGAAAGGATACGATGTGGATAACGTGTTGGCATTAAGAGGTGACCTGCCTCAGGATGGAAGTTTTGATTTCACGGCGAAACGGGATTTTGGGTATGCAAAAGACCTGGTTAACTATATAAAAGAAAAAAATGATTTTTGCATAGCCGGTGCCTGTTATCCGGAAGGGCATATAGAAAACTCTGACATTATATCCGATTTGCATAATTTAAAATGTAAAGTTGATACGGGAGTGGATTTTCTCATAACGCAATTGTTTTTCGATAACAATTTATTTTATAATTTTAAGGAAAAGGTAGATCTATTGGGTATTGACATACCCATTTCTGCAGGTATTATGCCTGTAATAAATAAAAAGCAGATAGAAAGAATTACAAAACTGTGCGGTGCTTCAATTCCTTTGAAATTCCGGCGCATAATGGATAAATACGAATACAACCCTGAGGCCCTGAAAGATGCAGGGGTAGCCTATGCCACAGAACAAATAATCGATTTGCTTTCCTTTGGCATTGACGGAATACATCTTTACAGCATGAATAGGCCGGATATTGCAAGGGGGATTTTCAACCAGATAGAGAATATCAGAACAGTAAAGGTTGCCAGTTCATATTAGTCAGGTTAGGAGAAAGAGAGGTAAAGCATGGCAGATCTTGATTTTAGTAAAATAATTGTTTTTGATGGTGCTATGGGCAGCTTTCTTCAGGCTGAAGGTTTGAAGGCAGGGGAATTACCGGAAAGCTATAATATAAATTTTCCGGATATCGTTTCAAAAATACACAAATCCTATACAGATGCAGGAGCGGATGTAATACTGACAAACACATTCGGTGCGAGTAAATATAAATTAGAGGGAAAAGGTTTTAAGACGGATGAGGTCATAAAAAAAGCAGTGGAGATCGCCAAAGGTGCAAGTATGGGTAAACCGGTAGCCTTGGATATGGGCCCCTTGGGACAACTTCTTGAGCCTATGGGAGATTTATCCTTCTGTGATGCCTACGAAGCCTTTAAAGAACAAGTAGTTGCAGGCAGCACCGCAGGGGCTGATTTGGTGCTTATAGAAACCATGTCGGACATATATGAAGCAAAGGCAGCTGTTCTTGCGGCCAAAGAAAATTGTAATTTGCCTGTATTTTGTACCATGACATTTCAACAGGATGGCAGAACTCTGACAGGCACGGATCCTTTTACAATGGTCAATATATTGCAAAGTCTGGGTGTTGATGCATTGGGATTGAATTGTTCTTTGGGTCCCAAGGAAATGATGGATATAGTGGAAGAAATCCTGAAATACTCCCGCATACCTGTGATAGTACAGCCAAATGCAGGACTTCCAAGGATGGAGAAAGGCAGCACCGTATATGATGTAGGCCCCGGGGAATTTGGGCAATACATATTGGAAATGGCCAAAATGGGCGTGAGTATTGTAGGGGGATGTTGCGGAACAACGCCGGAACATGTCAGGGAGGTTAAGGGTCTTTTAGAAGGGCTTGTGCCAAGACAAAGACAGGTTAAAAGACTTACCGCTGCTTGCAGCAGTTCTAAGACGGTGATAATAGGCGAGGGCGTAAAAATAATAGGTGAAAGGATCAACCCAACGGGTAAAAAACTTTTTAAAAAGGCATTAGTAAATGATGATATTGAGTATATCCTTAAGGAAGCATTGCATCAAAAAGAAGCGGGAGCTCATATACTTGATGTCAATGTGGGATTGCCTGAAATAGATGAAAGGGCTTTTATGGTTAAAGCCGTCAAGGAGATACAAAAAACATTGAATCTTCCTTTAATGATTGACAGCAGTAGGCCTGATGTTTTGGAAGCAGCATCGAGGATTTATAACGGCAGGCCCATAATCAACTCAGTAAACGGGGAAGTAGAGGTCATGGAGGCCATATTTCCTATTGCAAAAAAATATGGATGCCTTATTATAGCACTGACTTTGGATGAAAAAGGGATACCAAAGACTGCCGACGATAGGTGCGATATTGCTCAAAGGATAATAGAAAAGGCAAAGGAATACGGTATAGAAAAAGAGGATATAATAGTGGACTGCCTTGTTCTTACGGCATCCGCCCAACAAAGTGAGGTAAGGCAAACCATCAAGGCAGTTTCACTTGTCAAGGAGAGGCTTGGGGTCACGACAGCCCTGGGAGTTAGCAACGTTTCTTTTGGCTTGCCCGCAAGGAATCTATTGAACAGAACTTTTCTTGATGTGGCCATGGCAGCCGGTCTTGATGCACCGATAATGAACCCACTTGAAGAGGATATGATAGATTCAGTAAAGGCATTCAATGTTCTTTGGAATTATGATAAAAACGGGAAGGCATTTATAGAAAAATATTCAGATCGTAAAACGGAAAAGGCTACGGATTTAAGAAAAAAAGAAGGAGATCTTAAAAAGATAATTATAGACGGAGTGAGAGAAGAGGCGGCAAGGCTTACAAAAGGACTTTTAATGCAAAGAAAACCTTTGGAGATTGTGGACGAATATCTGATACCTGCTCTTGATACTGTGGGGCAAAAATACGAAACCGGAGAGATATTTCTCCCGCAATTGATTCAGTCGGCAGAAACAGTCAAAAGAGCTTTTGAGGTATTGAAAGAAGAAATGGCTGACGATTCCGTTTGCCATACTAAAGGTAAAATAGTGATTGCAACAGTAAAAGGTGATATTCACGACATAGGTAAAAACATTGTGAAAATTCTTTTGGAAAATTACGGGTTCACCGTATATGATTTGGGCAAAGATGTGAAAACGGAACAAATTGTAGAAAAAGCTATAGAAGAAGAGGTTTCCTTAATAGGACTGAGCGCCCTTATGACTACTACGGTTCGAAACATGGAAGATACCATAAAGGCGATAAAAGCAAAGCATCCCAGTTGCAAGGTTATGGTGGGGGGTGCTGTCCTGAACGAAAAATATGCAGAGATGATAGGTGCCGATTATTATGGGAAAGATGCAAGAGAAGCGGTTAAAATAGCACAAAAATTCTTTGATTGCCGCATTCTATAGAATATGTAGTCGTAGGGTTCCACCCCTGCACTTAATGGAGCACATTCTGCAAAAATCATCCTGAATGAAATGAAGGATCCTAACGCACCTTGGCAGCAGTTATATCCATGCAGGTTGTCATCTTGAGGTATTAACCGAGGGATCTTGACATCAGAGGAATACCTTAATAAATAAAACAATGTTGCAATTACAGAAAAACCCTTCGCTACTGCTCAGGGTGATATTGGTTAACAGTTAAATTTCCCAAAAAAACAACTAAAATAATTTTAAAATAATACTTCCATTTTTGCAAATACTATGGTAGTATTAAATCAAGAAAGGTGAAGTTCATCTTTCCCACAGACTCTAATTCAACTAACGTTAACTTAGTCAATGGTATGTCCGTTTTGGTTTAGGTAAAGTATATCGATTTATCAGGTGATTCAAGGTTAGTAACATTGGTTTAGGGTTTGTCCGAATGATAGGTGAATATCCCGATCTCGAAAGGAATGTGATTCGTTAGGTTTGGTTGATACAAATACAAGTGTTGAATTAGAGTCTGTTTAATAACCGGCTAAGTTTAAATGTAAGCTTAGTCGGTTTATTTTTCGGCATAATTGTGAGGATGCATTAGTAGGCCAGAGTAAAGCAATAATTGAGCTTAATAAACTGATCTTTTTGGATTTTTATGCCTTGAGATCTGTCTTATTAATGTAATTTTAAGAATTGAAAACTAAAATATTTTATTATAGAATATAATTTCGAAGGAGGAGATATTAATGGATTACGATAAAATTAAAAATGAAAATACCATAGGGGATACAGTAATGTCAAATGAAGAAAAGGTTTTAAAAGACAATGGTATTAATGACTTTGATGATCCGGTGAACATAGCAGGAAAGGATTTTGGGGTGGATAAGGACAGTGCCGGAAGAAAGGCAAGAAAATGGGGTAAAGCAGCTCTTGCCGTTATGCTTATCATAGGCCTTACGGCTGGGACAACCATTGGATACTTAGCCGATAGAATAATAGATGAAGTTCAGGGTAAAAGTACTGTTCATGCAATGGAAGAACAACAGACAAATTATATAATTGATAAGACCGTATCACCGGTGGTACCAATTGCAAAAAAGGTTCTACCTTCAATTGTTGCCATAAAAATAAAGCAGACCTACAGGGATTTTTTTGGACAATTATATGATAGTGAAGGTACAGGCTCAGGTATAATAATCGATGGGGAAGGTCATATAGCTACAAATAACCATGTAGTTGAAAACTCCAACGATATAATAGTTGTACTTAATAATGGCAAGGAACTTCCGGCAAAGGTTATAGGGAAAGATGCAGCTACGGATTTGGCGGTTATCAAGGTGGAAGAAAAGAACCTTCCTTATGCAGAACTGGGGGATTCGTCAAAACTTGATGTGGGTGAATTGGCTGTAGCGGTAGGAAGCCCAATGGGTACTGATTTTGCCGGTTCTGTGACGGCTGGAATAATAAGCGGTCTCAATAGAAAAGTGCCTATCGGAGAAAGGACTATGACACTTATTCAAACAGACGCGGCTATAAATCCGGGTAACAGCGGCGGTGCATTGGTAAACTCCGAAGGTAAGGTAATTGGGATTAATACTATTAAATTTGCGGAAAGCCGTGTAGAAGGTATGGGTTTTGCAATACCTATAAATGAAGCCAAACCTATAATAAAGCAGCTGATTGAAAATAAAAAAGTCTCAAGGCCTATGCTCGGAATTCAAGGTCAAACCTTAGATAAGGCAACAGCTGATCAGTATAAGGTACCCCAAGGAGTGGTAGTAGTATCCGTAACTCCGGGAAGCGGCGCTGAAAAGGCAGGCCTGGTAAGAGGAGATATAATAACAAAGATAGATGACAAGCAAATCTACACTATCGAAGAGGTTGTTGAAATAGTAGGAAAATGTAAAGTGGGAGACACCCTGAAGGTAGAGGCGTACGGAAGCGTTATAAGCAGATATAGAACCATAGAAATAAAATTAACGGAAAAACAAAATTAACAGGTAGAAATACCTGTTTTTTTTATTTATAAATACAATTTCAAAATGAGCTATATTGCAAAAAAAGTTCGAAAATTAAAACTTTCCAAATTTAGGAGTAAAATTTGGATTTAGTATAAAAATATAGTATAATATAAATATAGGGCATAGTCTAATGGCAATTATAAATATTAAAGTTGATTTGGCAATAATTTTATAGTGATAACTAAACTATGCTCGTTATTGCTTTATATTTTGAAAAATTTAGGTATATCCTAAAAGTGCTTAAGAAAATAAGTTTAGGAGTAAATCATAATGTATTTAGAACAAATATTTATAATACAAAAGAAATTCAATAAGGGTGTTCTTGCAAAAATCATAAACAGAAGCAAGCAAAAGGAACTCATAATAAAAAAAATCGGCGAAAGGGCGGCAGAAGATGACTTTTTAGCGCTTTACGTCGTATCTTTGAACAGAAACTTTTTTGATGAAGATATAGTTTCTGTAAATGATTTTAAATTGAATGCAATAAGCGAAATAGTAAATATCATGAATAAAAAGTCAGGGGACACGGAATTTCAAAATGAAATAATAAATTATCTCATGCAGGTAAAAGATAAGGACTTTTTAATATATGTACTTGATAATCTGTTGATTAACAAAAAGCATTTTACCGTAAGAAATATTCAAGTTTTCATTTCCACCTTGTCAACTAATTTTAAATCATCAAAATTAGATAACAAACAAAAAAGAAAACTGATGGATGTAATTTATAAGCATTTTTTGATGGTGGAAGAGGAACTTCAGGAAATCCTTATAAGGATGATGGAGATACTGAAGATTACGGATATATATAAAGCCGCTGAAATGTTTATGTCAGTTGGGCAGCCTATTAAGAAAAGACTTATTGATGCCATAAAAAGCAGCATTACAATAAAAAGGGCTACGGAGATAATAAGTAAAATGGATTTAATCCAGTATGATCTGAATATGGACAGTACTTTTTCTTTGTTATTTATTATAGCAATTGAAAAATATAAACTATACGAAGTGACTAATACAATTATTGAACTTAAGAAAAGAAAGATCTTGTGGGATAACGTATTAGCCAAGCTGCAGGAACTGATAGATGATAATTTGATAGATTCAAATAAATTTGCCATGCTGTTGGAATTAGCGGAGAGAAACTTGGCATAATTATGATTGTGTATAATCAGACCGTGTATTGGCGGTCTGTTTGTATTTGTAGCCCTTTTGAGGGATATAAAAAATGAATAAATCAGATTGCATCCGGTCTTACCGCCCATTTTCATTGGTCTCTAAACTTACCATTGATATTATAACAGAAACAATGTATAATATTTTTTGTACGGAAAGGTGGCTGAGCTGGTCTAAGGCGCACGACTGGAAATCGTGTGTACCCTGATACGGTACCGTGGGTTCGAATCCCACCCTTTCCGCCAGTTTTTATAAAAATATCACCCTAACAGGGTGATTATTTTTTTGTAAAACAAAGAAATATGGTGGGATTCGAACGGGTGGGAAAAGTGGATGCGACCTTGAGGAGCAT
>JAAYKT010000034.1 GCA_012522255.1 Clostridiales bacterium | reverse complement strand
GATTGATATCTACGCTGCTATCAGACGGATTTTTAATATAATCATCGCACAACAAAATTGTGCCTTCATAATCCTTTGCATGAAACAAATTTGATATGTTTTTTAGGGTTTTGCTTGTCGAATAGCTTAATCTGTCGATTGCCAGTTTATCTATCAACTCATAGTCACCCCTTATAGCCCTGCCGTTTATACTTCCATTTAAAAATGTTTGATCTATATTATAAGCCATTCTTTCAACTTCCATGTTATAGACATTAATTATATTATAAGGTTTAAAATTTTTGAATGTAATATATACCTTTGAATTAATAATATTACCGGGAGTAATGTTATTTTCATAAATAAAAGAATAAATCCCTTTGCTGTCATTTACTGTTTTTGAATCATACTTGATATTTATAAGCCTATTTTCATTTGCCTTAAGCCACAGGCCGGATGTTGACCATTTTTCTATTATGGGCAAATGTTCAGATATATAATTTTTTTCTATATAACCTCTATTTCTACGTGTAGCCTTAATTGGATTACTTTTTTCAGTTATAATAAGGTTTTCTATATTATCCATAGGAAGTCCAAACACAACCTCTATTATTTTTTCTGTTTGATTGCTAAGAATATAATCACCACTAAAAGTAATTTTATCTTCGTCTACTTCAATGAATATATTTTTGCTTGCTACATCAATGTCAAAGCCATTTAGAAAATAAAAATCATACCCTTCATAACCTAAATTATCACTGTCCGCATATAATAAAGGAAAATTTAACAATGCAACTATCAAAAATATAATGGATAATTTTATTTTCATTACACAAGCCCCCAATACAAAAATTAACATGGCCGTCCTACTAATAATTTTATAGTATTTTTCGACTTTTTACAAATATTATAATACTTTTAAACTTATTTAAGGGCCGGGGCATAGGATAATGTCAAATAAGATAATTAATAGTAATACAAATAACATTAATTCCGCTTTATACCTTCCTTGACGTGCATTATTATACATGCTAATATGTATGGAAATAAAATAAATAACAGGCTGGTACTTACAGTTTTATGTGTTCATCATGCTACCTGACTCAATTAAAAATAGGAGGTCATTTTTATGAAGAATTATCGTGTTGCAATTGTCGGGGTAACCGGGTTGGTTGGAAATACAATCCTAAAAATATTGGAAGAAAGAGAATTCCCCATTGAGAAATTATACTTATTTGCTTCTTATAAATCCGCAGGTAAAACATTAGTGTTTAACAATAAAGAATACAAAATTGAAGAACTTACAGAAAACTCTTTTACAAATGATATAGATATAGCTTTCTTTTCTGCAGGATCTGGTATAAGCAAAAAGTTTGCCCCTATTGCAGCTTCAAAAGGAATTACTGTTATCGATAATAGCAGTGCATTTAGAATGGACAATAATATACCTCTGATTGTTCCTGAAGTCAACAGTCAGGACATAAAGAAAAACAAAGGGATAATTGCCAACCCGAACTGTTCAACAATACAAGCAGTTGTTGCTTTAAAACCTCTGAACGATAAATATAAAATAAAACGAATAGTTTTTTCCACTTATCAGGCTGTTTCAGGTTCCGGCAGCAAGGGAATCAGTGATTTGGAAAAAGGATTGTCCGGAGAAAAGAATTCTTTTTATCCTTACCCAATTTTCAACAATTGCCTACCCCATATCGATACATTTGAAGAGGATGGATACACAAAAGAAGAAATGAAAATGGTATACGAAACAAAAAAAATATTAAATGATGATAGTCTAAAAATTACTGCAACAGCAGTGAGGGTGCCTGTTTTTTATAGTCATTCAGAGTCTGTCAATATTGAATTTTATGATAATTTTATTCTATCCGAATTAATTGAATTATTAAGTAATTCTCCCGGCATTGTAGTTTCAGATAACCCCAATGAAAGTATTTACCCTTTGGCAATAAATGCTGCAGGAACAGATGATGTTTATGTTGGAAGGATAAGAAAGGACGATTCCGTAAAAAGCGGTATTAATCTGTGGATAGTAGCAGATAATGTCAGAAAAGGAGCGGCTACTAATGCTGTTCAAATTGCCGAATGTATAATTAAGGAAAAATAGTCCCTAACTGTTTTTTTAAAATTGTTATTATTGAGGTGTATTTAAATGCCGATTGTTGTGCAGAAATATGGTGGTTCCTCATTAGAAACTTTAGATAAGATTACTGAAATAGCAAAAAAGATTGCAAGAAAAAAAAATGAAGATTATGATATCGTTGTTGTTTTATCTGCAATGGGAAAAACAACGGATTATCTGTTGGATATGGCTTACAAGATCAGTAAAAATCCAAGCAAAAGAGAACTTGCAGTCTTAATGTCTACAGGAGAACAAGTTTCTATTGCTTTGCTGTCAATTGCATTGAATAATATTGGCGTATCCGCCGTATCGTATACCGGTGGACAACTAAATATTATTACTGAAGGATTTCATACCGCTTCAAGAATAGCCAACATAAATAAAGATATTATACTAAATGAGATCAGCAAAAAAAATGTGGTCATTGTTGCAGGTTTTCAAGGTATAAATGAAAATAATGAGATCACTACTTTGGGAAGAGGCGGTTCAGATACGACTGCAGTAGCTTTGGCGGCAAAATTAGGCTGTTGTTGCGAAATATTTACTGACGTTGATGGAATTTACACTGTAGACCCAAAATTGCATCCTACAGCTAAAAAACTACTTAGGATCAGTTACGAGGAAATGTTGGAACTGGCAAGTTCAGGCGCAGGAGTGCTAAACGTAAGATCTATAGAATTAGCAGAAAAATATAAAGTACCTTTGCTTGTTGCGTTAAATGCGGGATACATCGAAGGGACTATTATAAAGGAGTTAGATAATACTATGGAAAAATCGTCAATAACCGGCCTTGCGGTTGATAATCAACAAGCTATGATTACTCTTAACGGGGTGCCGCATAACATAAAAATTATATCTGATATTTTCGGCAAGATAGCAAAACAGGATATTAATATTGATATGATCAGCCAGACTACACCTATTAATAATTTGGTTAATATATCATTTACCATCCCCAAAGTAGATTTGCCAATCACAATACAAATTATGGAGAAATATAAGAATGAGATATTCACATTCAGTTATGAAACTTTTGATAACATTTCCAAACTATCCGTTGTTGGTATAGGAATGAAAAGCCAGCCGGGGGTTGCCGCTAAAATGTTTAAGATACTTGCTGACAACGATATTTCAGTACATATAATAACCACATCAGAGATAAAAATATCTTATGTAATTAATCCTGATAAGCAACAGATTGCCATTGAAGCCATAGCAAAAGTATTTAATTTATAAAAGAGGCAGCCATGCCTCTTTTTAAACACCTCTTTTGCTAAAACCTTTCCCCAGCACTTCAGTAGTATCATTTACTGTCATAAAGGCTTGAGGGTCCTTATCCTTTACTATTTGTTTTAACTTCGCCAGTTGATTCAAAGTAACTATACAATAAATCACTTTTTTCTTGTTTCTTGTAAAAGCACCTTCCCCTTCGAGATAAGTTACACCTCAATGCAGTTTATCAATTATCTCATTGCCCATCTCTTCTTCATTTTCTGTTATAATCATTACCTGTTTTCTTATATCAAATCCTTCCAAGACTTTATCCAAAACCTTAGAAGAAATATACATGGCAATAAGTGTATACATAGCAGGCTTTATTCCATAAATGAGAGATGAGGCGGTAACTATTGCAATATTTATAATTAAAGAAGTGCTTCCAACATTTAAAGAAAAATATTTTTTTATAATAACCGCTATAATATCTATGCCGCCCAAGGATGCTCTGTTTTTTAAAACAATACCAATTCCTATACCGTTAAATATTCCGCCATATATGCTTGACAGCATTATAT
>JAAYKT010000294.1 GCA_012522255.1 Clostridiales bacterium | reverse complement strand
CTCCTTAGCTCAGTTGGTTAGAGCATCTGACTGTTAATCAGAGGGTCGCTGGTTCAAGTCCAGCAGGGGGAGCAAAAAGAATTGAAAGCCAGGATATAAATCCCGGCTTTTTTTATGCCATCCTCCTATTTTTAGTCGAATATTCCTATAAAAGTCAACCAGGAGTTCAACCAAAAATTCCATGAATATTTCTATTAATATTGTCTGTTACAGACACAAAATACTTGCCAATGGTGAAAATCCGCTCATGATAAGGGTATCTAAAAATGGAAAAACAAAATACAAAAGCATTGGCATATCCATTTTACCTCAATATTGGGACTTTATACAAAATAAACCTAAGCGGAATTGTCCTAATAAAGAAATGATACAAAAGATTATAAATGAAACCTTAAGCGAATATAATGAAAAGGCATTAGCCCTTATTGCATCCAAGAAAGAATTCACCGTTAATGATGTTATTGCTAATAATCCTATAACGACAAACACTACCGTTGAGGAGTTATTCGATTTTCATATAAAGCAGTTGATATTGGAGGATAGATTAAAATATGCATCCACTTTCAAAGAGTTGAAAAAATCATTGCTTGATTACAATAAACGACTCAATATTTCCTTTATGGACATAAATATGAATTGGTTAAAGGACTATGAAACATGGCTCAGACAAAAGAACTATGGTGAAAATTCCATTGGTATCCGTTTTAGGACATTCAGGGTACTTTATAACATTGCCATTGAAAAGGGTATAGTTAAAAGCGAACATTATCCTTTTAAGACGTATAAGGTAGCTAAATTGCACATGGAAACCATTAAAAGAGCAATCTCAAAGCAGGATATCAAAAAAATCATTGATTACAAAACGAAGGATGTATATACACAGCTATCCATTGACATTTTTCTTTTTTCATACTTTTGTGGTGGCATCAACTTCAAAGACATCGCTTATCTAACAAGAGAAAATGTAATCGACAACAAATTAGTGTATTTCAGGAAGAAGACAAAAAAGCTTATTAGATTGCCTTTGAATGATAATGCAATGAAAATCATCAATAAATATGATGTTCCCAATTGCTTATACCTATTCCCTATATTCAACGACAAACACATAACAGAGCTGCAAAAGGCAAATAGACTGCATAAGGTATTAAGCATTGTAAATGCCAGATTGAAACGTATAGGAAAAGAATTGAACCTTCCTATTAAATTAACCACCTATGTTGCAAGGCATTCTTTTGCTACAGTACTTAAAAAAGCAGGAGTTTCCACTGCCATTATATCAGAATCATTAGGGCACACATCAGAGAAAACCACTCAAATATACCTTGACAGCTTTGATAATGAGCAGATAGAAAACGCAATGGAAAATTTGCTGTAAAAGCTATCGGTTTATTTACTAATTTTGTGCTTTGATTTTACCGAGTTGAAGCACAATTTTTTTTTATTTAAATAATTATAATATGGAAACAAATAAAAATGATAGCATAAAAAGCCCTTCCACATTTATTCTATGCGTGTCAGAAAAAATTGAATTAGATAAAATTTTAAAAACAAACCCACCTAAATTTACTTATGATAAAGATTATTTTTGGTATATATTATCT
>JAAYKT010000293.1 GCA_012522255.1 Clostridiales bacterium | reverse complement strand
TACAAAAAAGCTCCGCAAATTTTTGCGAAGCTTCAACTTCTATCCTCTCCATATATGCCAAAGATGATTATTCTGTCCTCTTGCAAATACATCCAACCGATTCCCGCCCCATGAGACTGCTGCAGGCTCTGAAGTCAATACACCACCAAGGGACTGCCACCCGCTCCATCTGTTTCCATTCCATGTTCTGAACAATAACTCGTTTCTTTGCCCCCGTGCGAAAATTTCCAAACGATTAAAGCCGGTCGTGGCAGCCGCAGGACCCGAGCTAATTGAGCCCCCGCCTAAGTCCTCCCAGCTACTCCACCTTCTGCCATCCCACCATTTATGCCACAAAGATTGGTTCTGTCCCCTACCGAATACATCAATTCTGTTAGGCCCCCAGGATACCGCCGCAGGTGCCGATGTCAGTATTCCCCCAAGGTCTTCCCATATACTCCAGCTTCTGCCATCCCACCACTTATGCCACAAAGCATTATTTTGCCCTCTTGCAAATACATCAAGTCTATTTGCACTCCAAGATGAAACAGCCGGTGCAGATGTCAAAATCCCCCCAAGATCCTCCCAGTTACTCCAGCTCCTGCCATCCCACCATTTATGCCATAAGGCATTGTTCTGGCCTCTGCCAAATACATCTATCCTGTTAGAACCCCATGAAACTGCCGTAGGTGCTGATGTCAAAATGCCCCCAAGATCTTCCCATCCGCTCCAGCTTCTTCCATCCCACCACTTATGCCAAAGAGCATTGTTCTGACCTCTGCCGAATACATCAAGACGGTTTGATTGCCAGGAAGATACTGCAGGCGCTGAAGTCAGTATCCCTCCTAAGTCCTCCCATTGGCTCCAACCTGTAACAGGAGGTGAAGGAGATGCCTCAAGATTTTCCAATGTGAATTCTATAATATCTCTAAAGATTTGATTAATAAGACTATTAGGTACACCGAATCCAAGTAAAACTACAAATGCCCCCGGATTATCTCTCCTATATGCATTAAAAAGTTGATTTGTTTTTTGAGCTGTTGTACCGGTAAAGTTACCTTCGTTTCTCAACACGTAAGTTACAATATCTCTAAAAATATTTCTTGTGATAACTCGTGGAACACCAAATCCCTGCAACTCAGTATAATAGTGAGCAAATTCAACATCCACCAATGCCATAATTCTGTTCACATCCTGTGGGCTTTGCCGAGTTTCCTCAAAATCATATATCCCATTAGTACCATAAAAAGGACAAACATAGTTAGGGTTTAGGGGGCATTGCATTATATACCAATTCTCGTAATCCACATTCTCAACCTTCTTCCATAATAATTCATATTATTATATGCAAAGGTGTCAATGAATGTTAAAACATTAATTCATTGATGCTATTTTGAAATGCTTATACGATACATTCTGAAATCCCTGCTTTATCAAATATTTGTTTTAAACATATTTTACATAAGTAACTTATGTTCTCTCTATTTCCGTAACACATTCAGTTTTTATTTTGCCGACTAAAAATTGAAGGGCATCTATAACGTGAGGCCTGATATCCCCCCCGATTAATACATACATTATGTCATCACCCACCTCAAGCAAACCCTCATTAAGCCAAACCCTCACATGAAAAATACCTTCCATCTTATAAGTCTTTTCAATTGCCTGATCGACTTTTTCTTTATCATATGAAAACTCCATTGCCTTTACTATAGAACCGTCATCATGGCCATATCTTACTTTTGCCTTCGGTGTCTGCCTTACGGTGCCGTTATGAACCAAAAACATACCCTGTTGTATAGCCTTTTGTTCTGATTTGGCCTCTTTCAACCAATTGTCCATGGATGGAGATACCTTTTTATTTTTTTTAATATTCATATGCAAATACTCCTGTTTATTTATATTTAATTTTACCATCAAGGTCTAATATACCCTTTATTGCTGACTTAAATTTAAGGGAATTCCCATTTGCAGGGTGAGGTACAGGATAATTTTTAATACCTAAACGATTTAATGCATCATTTGAATAACGTCCTATAGATATAACGGTTATATCAGGGCATATTTCATAAAGTATTTCGGTATAATGCATACCGACTTCCAATTCTACAGCAGTAGGGGTTCTGTTTGATAATCTCCCCTTTTTAGGGTTGTATGGATGAAAAGGAAATATGTTCCAAGTAATGACTTGATAAGGAGATATTTTATACCTTAAAATTTCTTTCCATATAATTGTAGCCGTAGGTTCGGTAAAACCAAAACGCCTTTGTGTTTCCTTAAGGATTATATTATCAGAATTGCTGGTTCTTTGGCTTTCAAGATCTTTTAACAAAGCTGAAGAATTTATAAACTTATGAAAACCCATAAGCATTCTTTCCGAGGTTAGCGCCATGCCGGTAAATTTACCACCCTGATAGCCTACTGCCTCCGCAACCAAAAGAAATTTGGGAGAAGTCATTCTGATATTCAAAAACTGTTCCATTTGTTTTGACCTGATATTTGGAGCTTCCGGGCCTATATCAAAACACTTATCATAATCCCGCCAAGGATTAAATACATTTGCATCAGATTTGTATTCTTGCAATTTTTCGATGAATTGTTTTATATCTTTTCCCATTAGCTTTCACCTTCTATGTTTTGCAATATTAAAACGGCATGTCTGTATCCATAATTTAAAGTTACTTACCAATAATTTAATACAAGGCCAATGCCAATTATAGGATTAAAACTAATATGTCTTTGTAAAGTATTGGTAAATCATTTTTCTAACAAAAATTTCTCATAATGCTTTTTTGCCTCTTTTTGTGCAAGAATACGTGTTCTATTAATTTCTTCAAAGTTCTGCAGCAAAATATCTACAACGCCACCATCAATTGCGTTTGACTTAACCAAGTTTAAAAGTATTCTTTCTGTTTCTTCTTTCGTCATTCCTAAACGATAAGGTCGATTCTCTGTAATCGCAGTAAAGACATCTGCAACGGCCATGATTCTTGAACCCAATGAAAGTCTCTCACCCTTTATGCGGAAGGGATAACCTTTTCCATCAAGTTTTTCATGATGGAACGATGCCCATTCGTTTATTGTTTGAAATTGATTAATCGAACTGAGTAAATTATAAGTATAATACGTATGAGTTCGTATTTGCTTATATTCGTTATCATTCAATTTTCCGGGCTATTCTAATATGGAATTGCTTATAGCCAGCTTCCCCAAATCATGTAAATATCCTGCTATCAACATCATTTGACAATCATAAGGCGAAAAACCTATCAGACTTGCTAACTTTTCTGCTGTTACTGCTACACCGGCAGAGTGACGGGCAGTAAAAATGCTTCTAAAATCAATTATGTGCGATAATATAAAAGCTATTTCAGTAATCTCATTTATACTTAAGGGGAGCATATTATTCAACCCTATATCCGCTATTTTTTCTATTGGCGATTGGGAAACCAAATCCAACCATATATATTCTTTCTCGGCCAAATATCCAAGGGCCTCCACCAAGTCATGTGAAAATAAGGCACCCGCTCCCTTTTTTATTATATCAATTATTTTAGGTATTTTTAAAAGAACATCCGGTGATTTATATAACATAAAACTTACCTTATCTGAAATGTTTAGAACGTGAGAAGAAAAGGGAACTTCTTTATCCTTATATACCAATCCATCCCCATTTTGCCAGGGAATATGATGATACCTAATTATTTCAGAAGCGTTTTTAAGCGGAGCAAAACCCTCAATAAGCTTCGCCCCCTTAAATGCATGACTATTCACCGTGATAGGTTCCTGTTCAAGGATTTCTAATTTCTCTGATGATGATAATGCACCTATATCATGTATGAGAGCGGCGGTAACAGCTTCCTTTTTTTCTTCAACAGATAACCCCATAACATCACATAAATTGTAGGTAAGGTATGCTACCTGCTGATGATGGTTTGTTAACCGTGGTTCAATCAAATCTTGTGAATTAGACAAACATATTAAGAATTCATATATGCTAACTCTCATTTTATTCATTCTAAACCCTTTCTTTGGTAAGTACTTGTTTTAGCTTGCCTGTCCATATGATATCTTTCCCCTCCGCAGAATCAAAATCTGAATAAATTCAAAGTCTTGCTTTTCCGGGCTTGACCATATACTTTAACTTGAACGGACTGCCTTCGT
>JAAYKT010000292.1 GCA_012522255.1 Clostridiales bacterium | reverse complement strand
GCTATATCCTTATTGTTTATGCTATAAGCCTCGGTAGGAGTATTAGGATAATACAAAGTTTCAATACCTTTGGCTTTATTCATATAAGCGTTAAAATGTATACTGACAAAAAAGTCCGCATAGTTCCAATTCGCTGCATCAGCCCTTTCCTGCAAAGTTGTATACAAATCTTCTTCCCTTGTCATTATAGTGTTAAAACCAATTTCTTTTAACTTTCTATCCAAGCGTCTTGCAACATCAATGTTATAGTTTTTCTCATAGGTTCCATCCACAGCCTTGGCCCCGGGGTCCTTGCCTCCATGGCCTGTATCAATAACAACCAAAACATCTCAAGGCGTGTCGTGAATATGAGTCAATTTTAACTTAATTAGTGTTGTATTGGAAGATGATAGCAATTCATAATTTACCTTGTCCTTTAACTTAAATTCGGCTTTTGTAATAACACTTTTCTTTTGTTGAGTCTTGCTCAATTTTATATATTCTAATAAGTTATCATTAATTTCATATAACTCATTGTCATATTCTATATCCTTATTGATTTCAACTTTTAAAACATTTTTCTTCTTGTCAAAATCAGTTTTAAAATCTACTTCATCATTGGGATTCATTGTGACGTATGAAGAATTGTAATACTTATCATAACCCATAAAAGAAAAAGGAATATCTGATATATAAATTTTTGATTCATTATCCTCATTTTTTATTTCATAAAAAGCACTTTTACCCAAATCAACCACGATCCTTGCAGTTCCTACATCAAATTGGCCGGTTCTTACAGACTTGATAATTGATGAATTATTCAAAGCAATATTTTGGTTTTCTCCACCAAGAACAGCCTGCTGAACATCAATTACAATCCTATCAGGATTATCCAAAGAGAACAATTGGCTATCTACCGACTGTGAGCCTTTTATTGAAATAACATCACAATAACCTTCCTTTTCAATTGTCACAGGTTGTAAAATATTCGCATAAGCAAGGGAAATGTTCTTTTTATCCGCTGAATGGGTTACCATTGCTTTTTTCTTATTTTTCAAATCTACAACAATCCGTACAACTTTGGGCTGGCTGCTGAATTGTCCAATTCTGACACCAATTATATCACCGCTGTTTATTTCTTTAACCTCATAATCAGTATCGGCAATAGCATTGTTAATATCAATAACCATCCTATCAGGGTTGTCCAATGTAAAAGTATTATACTCCACAGGATTATCTGTCGATATGTAAAGCTGAGGATATCCGCTTTCCTCACTATATGAAATGTCCTGAACTTTAGAAATTATTACCGGAACTTCTTTTTCTTTTATAACCATTCTTTTTGCAACTTGGTCATACTGAAATCCATATTCCATAACACTTTCCAAAAATGTCATGGTTACATAAGCCCGACCACCTGACATTAGTGTTTTTTCATCCATCTTTAATTCTTTTCCATCAACTATTGCTTTATCTTTATTAACAACAAAACTTAGGCTTTTGTTACCTTTGAACAATGCCATGGTTTGAGTTTTGATATCCCAGGTTATATCATATCCAAGGCCTTCACCTATAGGTCTCAGAGGCACCATAATTTTTTTATTTGCCACAATAGGTAAAAATTCATTATCCGCCTTTTTATCAAATATGTATAATCCTTTATCAATTTTTTCTCCTTTGACTAAAGGACTGAGACTTCCAATCTTAACAGTGTTCGATTTATTATTGTATTCCGAAGATACACAAAAGCCTGTATAAATAAATGTTTCAGGTACATAAGCCCTTCCATTTACCAAATAGGGGGCCCTATCCAACAAGATTTTCTTACCGTTTACAATTGCATTTTTACTTCCTACTGTTAGTTTGATTGCAAAACTGTTTTTCTTTATGTCTATTATTTTTGTTTTTGAATTATAATCCATACTATAACCCAAGGCCTCACTTACTGCCCTAATAGGTAAATAAATATTCCCCTTTTCAATTATAGGAGGATCTGCGGTTTTTATTACCTCACCCAAAACAATTAAGGAAGGTTCCTTGACATTGGCGTTGACCATTAATACTAAAGAAAATAGAAAAATGCAAAAAACTATAATAAAATGTGCTATTTTTTTCATCAAATTCCTCCTTTTCTTGTTATTTCAATACTTATTCGACTTTTATGTTAAGTTTCCCTCTATTTTTTATATTGCATTTTGTTAACAATTTGAGAACAAAGGGGCATTTATGGTGGTTTTAGGGTATTTTATACTAACCTATAGATTTATAAAGTTTTCTGTATATTGACGTCTTATTTTGAAAAAAGTTTCCAAGAAACACAAAAATATGGCGCTTTGCCATATCATTTATGATACGGTATAAACGCCACCTCATGTTAAACCTAAAAGTATAACATTTTAAACTACTTTAAAAAGCTCATCCGCTTTCGGCGGTTCCAATTTTGACACATTCCCTCTTTCATCTATTATAATTCTATCTTTATCTATTATTCTTCCTATTACAGTTGCTGCAATTCCTTTTGATTTTAAGAGACATACAAGTTTTTCACCATCTTTACAAGTCATTATCATTGAACCGCTGGATATTAGCCTATAAGGATCGATACCATAATAGTCACATATTTTCTTAGTTGTTTCCAAAATAGGTATCTTATTCAAATGCAATTCAATTCCGGTTTCCGATATTTCAGCAATTTCCCAGGAAGCACCCAATATACCACCCTCAGTTACATCATGCATTGAATTAACGCCATATTTACCCGCTATGACCCCTTCAGGAACCACAGAAATATAATCTATAAGTGACTGTGCCGATTCAATCTCGTTCTTGCTTAACACATCATTTAATTCATTGGCAAAATCTGATGCAATAATAGAAGTGCCTTCAAGTCCTGCCCATTTTGTCATTATAATATCATCACCTATTTTTGCACCTTTGGTTGTTACTATCCCACCGATAGGAGCTTTACCTATGGCAGTTGTCGATATTATCATTTTATTGACAGCAGATGTAATTTCAGTATGGCCTCCAATAATTTCCACACCCAATTCCTTGGCAGCCTCACCGGCTTCTTTCATAACTCTGTCTATATCTGCTTCGGTTCCGTCAATAGGAACCATTAAGGTTATTAAAATTCCTATGGGCTCCACACCGCAAGAAGCTATATCATTGCAGGATATATGAATAGCTAATGTGCCCGCGCCCTTTTCGGCTCCCGTAATGGGATCGGTTGACAGCACACAGACATATTCTCCGAATTTAATGGCAGCGCAGTCCTCTCCTACCTCAGGGCCTATTAAAACATGTGGATTCTTAGATTTTATATTATCAAAGACCAGCTTTTTCAATAATTCTGTTGGAAGTTTTCCCGGTTTCATTTTAATGTCCTTTCTTTTATAAATTATTATACAAACAGATTATAACACAATAATATACAATTCCACTATCAAAACGGCATTATTTTTGCCGCTTATTTCTTTACATTAGTTTTAAATTTTTGGAGAAAAATATAGATGGGAGGTGCTTATCCTGTGATTCTTATTAATTGTACAGAAAATTGTATCCACCAGAAAGACGGTATGTGTTCTTTGGAACAGGTCGGAAAAATTTCTAATACTACATCAAAAGGTTGCGAATTTTTTGTAGAAAGTAACAGGAAACCCCCAAAAATAAGCGACAGTACATAATACTGTCGCTTTATAACTAAACATGTTTTCTTAAAAACAGTTAGAACACATGGCAAGCCGCAAAATGGTTTTCCTTTTTTTCTATTAGCTTAGGTGTTGTGGTTCTGCATATATCTTGTGCATAGGCACATCTATCCACAAACCTGCATCCTTCTTTAGGATTTATGGGGCTGGGCACATCCCCTTCCAGCATAATCCTATGTCTGCTTCTTTGTATCTCGGGATCCGGAATAGGTATAGCGGAAAGCAATGCTTTTGTATACGGATGAATGGGATTTATATATAACTCTTCAGAATCCGCCAACTCCATTATATGACCTAAATACATAACACCAACCCTGTTTGAAATATATCTAACCATAGAAAGATCATGGGCAATAAACAAATAAGTTAAACCAAGTCTATTTTGCAAATCTTTTAAAAGATTTACAACTTGAGCCTGTATAGATACATCCAAAGCTGAAATAGGTTCGTCACACACGATAAACTTAGGATTCAAAGCCAGTGCCCTTGCAAGCCCTATTCTTTGCCTTTGCCCACCTGAAAACTCATGTGGAAAACGCATTACATGTTCCTGCCCCAAGCCGACCAATTCCAATAGCTCAAGTACCCTAACGCTTCTCTCTTTATGGGATTCATACATATGGTGTATATCCAAAGGTTCGGCAACAATGTCTTCAACAGTCATACGAGGATTCAATGATGCATAAGGATCTTGGAATATCATTTGAAAATCTCTCCGTACCTCTTGCATTTCTTTTCTTGACAGTTCATAAATATTTTGCCCAATAAAAATCAATTCACCTTCAGTAGGTTCGTATAATCGTATAATAGTCCTTCCGGCTGTTGATTTACCGCAGCCAGACTCCCCCACCAAACCTAATGTCTCGCCGGGAAATATATCAAAGCTAATACCATCTACAGCTTTTAAAATCCCATCACCTACATCAAAATGCTTCTTGATATTTTTTGCAGAAATTAAGGGTGTTTTCATTCCTTCTTCCCCCCTTCTGTAGACCTTTTGCTTACAGCCATGGGATGGTTAAGCCAACAACGGCTTAAATGCCCATCGTTAATTTTTGCAAATTCAGGCAAATGTTCTTTACAAACAACCATTGCCTCGCTACATCTATCATAAAAAGAACAACCTTTAGGAGGGATATAAAGGTCCGGCGGAGTACCATGAATAGCATGAAGTAATTCTTCCCTGTTCATATCCAAACGCGGTACAGAAGATAATAGTTTTATTGTATAAGGATGATTGGGAGTTTTAAATATATCATTTGTCGTTCCTTGTTCTGCAATTTGACCTGCATACATTACAACTACTCTATCGCTCATATCCGCTACCACCCCAAGGTCATGGGTAATTAAAATAATTGACATGCCTAAACTATCCTGAATTCTTTTCATTAATTCCAGAATTTGAGCTTGTACAGTAACATCCAGGGCGGTCGTAGGCTCGTCCGCTATTAGAAGCTTTGGGTTACATATCATAGCTAATGCGATCATAACCCTCTGTCTCATACCCCCTGAAAACTCAAAAGGATACTGTTCAATCCTTTTTTTAGGTTGGGGCACTGATACAAGATTAAGCATCTCAATGGCTTTTTCTTTCGCTTCTTTACCTGTCATTTTTTCATGTTTCATAAGGCTTTCCACAATTTGCTTGCCAATCTTCATTGTTGGATTTAACGAAGTCATAGGGTCCTGAAAAATCATGCTTATTTTATTCCCTCTTATGTCCTGCATTTCCTTTTCGGTCTTCCCCAATAAATTTTCCCCTTCAAAGATTATTTCTCCTCCTTTGAAAAAAGCAGGCGGCATAGGAAGGAGCTGCATAATGGAACTTGCTGTAACGGATTTGCCACAACCGGATTCTCCCACAATTGCTACAGTTTCTTTTTTGCCGACTTTTAGACTTATGTCGCGTACAGCCTCTACTTCTCCAAAAAAAGTTCGAAATGATACCTGTAAATTATTTATTTCTAAAATATTTTCCATGATAGCACCCCCTACTTGCGTTGCCTTGGATCCAATGAATCTTGAAGGCCATCCCCTAATACATTAAATGCAAACATAATAAGGGAAATAAATATTGCGGGTATAATAATTTGATAAGCATTCCCTACAGCTAACCCTGCCAATCCGTCATTAGCCAAGGAACCAAGACTGGATCGCGGTGCCTGAAGCCCTAACCCCAAAAAACCAAGTGTCGCTTCAGCAAATATTGCCCTAGGAATTGTAAGGGTCACATTAACCAAAATTGGACCCAATGTGTTAGGTATTATATGTTTTGCAAGTATCCAATTTTTCGAAGCTCCTATTGATTCTGCAGCTAAGGAGTATTCCGATTCTTTTAGTTGCAGTACCTGCCCCCTGACCAAAATAGCCATGGGAACCCAGTCAGTAAGAGTCATAGCCAATATCAAAACAAGAAGTGAAGTACCGGATCCTCCTTCTTTTGCAAATACAACAGACATCAAAATCACTATTAATAAATATGGGATGCTATACACAACTTCAGCGATACGCATCATAACTCAGTCAACTCTCCTTCTAGCTATACCGGAAATTCCTCCATATACAACACCCACAAGAAAATCTATGGCAGCAGCTAAAATTCCGATTATGAGCGAATACCTGGCACCTAACCATGTCCTGGTAAACATATCTCTGCCTAACTCATCAGTACCAAACCAATGTGTGTCATTAGGATGGACATTAATCTTACTG
>JAAYKT010000291.1 GCA_012522255.1 Clostridiales bacterium | reverse complement strand
GAGTCCGGATCGTCAAGGTCTACTGCGTAATAGGGTTTGCCCAGGTTCTGACACCATCATTTTACTTTGTTGGGAAATTCACTGTCTGGGGCGACTATGGTCATCCCCAATTGTTTGCCATTTTTATAATTCTTTAGATCCTGCCATATCATAGGTTCTAATACCGCCGAGGTCTTTCCGGATCCGGTTACTCCCATTACTATGGTGTGAAGGTATCTATCCATGCCGCCTATGCACACCGATCGGTTGCTGGTGCTTTTACATATATACACAGATGGGTGCTCTATTTCTTTATCATCTTTAGTTTCTTTTAGTCTCGGCAATGGTATATTACTTAAATTTATGTTTATTGTTTCCTGGTTCTTGCGAACATATATTATATATGCGATTATCAATCCTGCCGACAGTAACCTTATGAAGGTATTAAGTGTGTCCCCCATTCCCACTAGTTCGGGAGATAGATTGCTATATACCATTGGCACGATTTGCAATAGTTTTGCTGAGAATAATAGTATTATCGTTATGCCAAATACCATTACCCGCTTGGATAATATTACATCTGCAAGGGCTATCAATAACAATCCCCAGAACAATACTATGTTTCCTGCCAGCGATGGGTTGAGCCAGACCACGCTGCCTAAAGTAATCACTAATATGCCAATCACTATAGTGGGGCTTATATGTCTGCGACTACCCATTCTTTATATCTATCCTCATATTTTATTTCTACCGGCTCTCTATCTTCTGGGGGTTGCGTCATATCTATCTGCACCACAGAATATCCTTCTATGTTTTTTGCGAAATGTGCATTGTAAAACTCTTCCTGCTCGGAAGAAGTGAAACCTATTATCCCTTGTATGCTTGGCGACCTCATACTCTGCAAACGCCTTATTGTGCGGACCGGGTTTCCTGTCAATGGATATATATTACTTGGCACATTGTCTATTATATATTTGTATCCCACCGGAGTAATTGGCTGATTCACTCGGCTATATTTACTTATTGTTCTGAGCATGGCTTCTTCTGGGTCGGTTGTTAAAAATGTTTTTATTTCTTCGTACTCAGTGTTTACAATAAAATATGTCTGCGGGGACGTGCTTTCTATATGGTGTTTCATCAACTGCAGCATATGCCTATTGTTCCTGCAAAGAATTAATCGATGGTTTATGTTTGAATTCCTTGCCTGTACTGATTGCTGAGATAATATAGTTTTATATCCTTCAGACATTCCCCTGGCATGGATTATCTGCCAGTCGCCATGAACTATATCCACGATATAATTCCGAAACATTTTATTATCTTCTTTGAATTGCCTGCGAGAACCAAATGATATGTCTATGTTTTCCAATAACAATGAATTCTGGTAGCAAGCATATAATGCTTCTGGCGTTGGTTTTTTAAAATACATGTCTCCCGGCAAGGGCTTATTAAATTTGTTTTCATAATATGCTTCTGCGCCCCCGGGAGTTAAATAATACATTGACCCCAAACGTAACCCCCTCGTTCTATTACTTACCTGGTCATGGTACAAATTCATACCGGTAAACTTTTCAACCCCTATCAATCCCAAACCTTTTTTATTGTTTCCTGCAAGGGCATATAACCTATCATATATTTTCTGCCGTTTTTCATGAGGCATTAAATCTGCAATTGTTTTTCCCCTTAAAGAATAATAGTCAAAAAGCAACTCCAAAATATCTATATCCAACTGTTTTTTCTGCCACACATTTGCCATCTATTTTTCCTCCATTTCTGCAAAATTAACTTCGTTGTTTAATCTATTTATTTTTGGGTCTCTTTTTTCCGAAGGGATGAAGCCTCCCCATATCCGTCAAACCCCCTTTGGACTTGGAAAATTATTTGTCATTTTCTCAAACATCGGCCCATCAGGGGCTTATTCATCCATATTCGTCATTTTTATTCGTTTTTATTTTCCAAGTGGAGATTAAGATTTCCCATTGTTACCGTAGTTCCGTGAGAACCTTATTAATCCATATCCGCAGGGGGGTATCACAAAATGCCTTCAAACCCTTCAGCGCGTAAAGTGCAAGCCCATTATACGATTTTGGACTAATGGAACAATGTTATTTTTCTTGTCTATTATCCTTTTGAAAGCCTATATAATGGGCTTATTCATCCATATTCGTTGACCATTTTTAAAAATAACTTTTTTAATCGTTTCAATATTACTTTCTGTCATCGCGCTTATAACCAAAAGTTGGCTTATTTACGAGTTGCTATTACCATATTATGGGCTGTCAATTATTCCATTATATAATGCTGCATCGTTATACATTTGCTTACCCATAGTCATGTCTGTAAATAATTTAGGGTGAATAATCAGTTCTGTAATTGGTAGGATTATTATTTCTGTTCCCTGGTGTTTATCGTCATATATTCCGCAAGTAACTTGTATAACATCATGGTATGTATCGTCTTTTAATAAATAAGTATCCCGAAGAATATCTGTTATTAGAACAGTAGCGAAGTTGTCGGGATCTGCATATTGGGCTTTTAAATGAAACTTGTAAATGATTATATGTAATTCGTCTTTCGGAATATAATCAAGCTGTTTGATGTCATATATAGCTGCTTCCAGTATGTTTCTCCACTTTTCTTTAACTTCCCGCACCCCTATTTTTTTTGAAAACTTTGTTCTAAAGTATTGTTTTATTTTTACCGGTAATTCGTTTGTTACAATCCTTATACCATCTGCATTTGATAAAAGGCCACCCTTAGATTGTCTAATAAAACCGGGTTCCCCTGCGCTATAATCATACATCCATTTAGTTTCATCTATATATCTTTCAGTCTGTATTTCACCGGCACTGTTATGCCAGTTCCAGCTTTCATCTATAATATAATCCAGTTCCTCATCACTTAACTTATTTAATGCTTGGTACTCCGCTTTAGTCATCGGCTTTATCACATTGATCCTCCCCTAGCTTTAAGATACTATTAATGAATTGCATTTTTGATTTAATCGATTTATCGCTAATTGAAGGTTCATGTGGAACATATCCATGTAAAATGAGTCCTTCCAGCTTCTTTAGAAGTAATTCCAGGTTTTCTATATTAGCACCCAATCTTAGCCATTCTTCTGCTTTTTTATTTCGCTCACCAGGTGGAACCGAATAAATTGGGTTATCCTGCGCCACTCGCAAATGAAGTCGCGGCAAGGGTTTACTCATGCTTTTTCACTCCTTCTTGGCTCAGCTTTTTATATTTCTGTTTCTACCTGAGCCACTTTGCTTTTCATTTCGCCTTCTATCATCGGCGCATCAACGGTTTAGACGTGGCGCAGCCAAAACAATAACAAGCGGGTTTCCCCGCTTGCAAGTTTATATATTCTATTTAAAATAAAGCAATGCTTAATGTTTGTGCTACATCGAGAAACCCTGCAGCATTAGCAAATTGTGCATCTGGAACGAAATTAGCTCCCGAAAAAGATTGGGATAAATTACTGTGTAAAGCCAGACTACCTCCACCAGCCAGTAATACCATTTTGGTCTGGTCTTTACCAGGTCCCCGTTTTCTATATTCATCGGCCAATGACTTCACAAACTTGCTGGCTATATTATCATTGATTTCTGTGTAATCCTTACCGTTGCTACACTTACCTGTTAAATATGTGCGTTCTGCACTTTCCAGGGATACGTCAAACATATTCAGGTCGGCTGACATCTTATTAGCTACATCTCGAAATACAGACACCATGCCGTTATCGTAAGTGAATGAGTTCTCCATAATCAATTCAAATACTTCACCACTATATTGGAATGAAGCCACATCAGTAGTACGATACCCAATATCAATTATAGTAACCACGTCACCAGCCGCAAGGCTTTGCTTGTATTTATCGCAAGCGGGGTTTAAAAATATACCAGCTGCTTGGGGAAAAACATAAACATTACTTAATTTTATGTTTTTTGTTTCACCGTTAATTTCGACTTCAGCAGTAAAGTCCAGTAAAAAGTTTTCAAAGTTCTTTTGCGACTGTATATAGGCCGCCAATGGTAATCCAGTGACCAAAACAATCTTTTCATCCGGCTCACTCACAATAGCTATCGCTGTAGCAAGCATAGCTTGAAACGCAGGGTTGTTATAACGCATATTATCATCAAATGCTCTGACAGCAAATTTATGCTCCTTTTCTGCCATATCTCCAATGAACCATGTGGTGCCATTGATTGTTGCAACATAGTCCCCCGCAGCAGACAACATTTTATCAAGATTTAATTTTTCACCCTGCTTTGCGAGAGAGGGAAAGCAGATTTTGCTTCCCCTATCAGTAATGATTTTGGTATTTCCGTACCCTATATCAAGGCCGATTTTAATCAATGCGGTTTCCCCCTTATCTACTAGCTTGTGCAGTTACAAGCCCTTTCATTTTTCCAGCAGCCGGGTTGATGTCTACGATCTCAATGGCGACTTCATCGTGTATCTTCACTTCGAAAAACGGTAGAGGTGAACACAGAATATCCAATCCTGGCTCGAGACTAACAATGACACCCTGGTTGATAACATTCTTAACTTTAGCTAAATATTGATTGCGAGGATTGTATTTTTCCAGATATTTTGGCCACGGGTTGTAGGCGTATTTTTTATGGCTGACGCAGATTTCTTCTTCCGTTACATCAATGACTTCAACTTTCAGTTTGTTGCCCCTGTTTAGTGTGGTTCTTAAATCAATATGTTTTAACCAGCCATAGTCATCTGCGTTCAATATAAGAGGTATGCCCTTATACTCAAGGCCAGCTCTACCTTTGCTTGCCCAAATTACTTTTGCAGTTATTTCGTCACCCACAGTGAGATTAAGTTTTTCCGTCTGGTTCTTAATTGCCTCTTGATGCGACAGAACCAGAGGATCTTGACTAACAATGACGCCTATTAAGGTACGGTTCATGTATTTACGCGCCAAATGGCGTATCGCCTTTTGCCCCGATCTGTTATCCGCTTCCGGCATATCCGTAAGAGGGATGATCGCTTTCAGATCATCGTTGATTGTCAGTATTAGGTTTTCCGCTATACCATCGTTCTGGCTGATTTCGGTCACACGACCAGATATTATTTCACCTATAGCATTTGTTTTCATTAAAAGTCCTCCTATAAAGATTTTGTGATGCCGATATTTTCGCTACCCTCCTTTATTTTTTGGCATTAAAAAAGCCTTTCTTTATCAGAAAGGCTTCGTTTTTGTTAAAACTTTAATATTCTTCTTACCTTGTGGGGATTCATATCCTCAATGTTTTTAATTATGTTGGGGTCAAATTGAGTCCCTGCACAGTCTTTCAATTCGCGTATTACCTGTTTATATGTGAATGTTGCTTTGTATGGCCGCGAAACCATAGCCTCCATTGCATCCGCTACTGCAATAAACCTTGCCAGGGTAGGTATATCTTCCCCGTTTATATCATCTGGATACCCTTCCCCATCATATCGTGCGTGGTGGTAAAAGACTGCATCCAGAATATTTTCATTGCTTGTGCATATCTTATTCTCCAGAATTTCCCTCCCTTGAATGGGGTGTTTTTTTATAATCTCCCACTCAGACTCCGTTAAACTCTCCGGTTTATACAGTATTTCCGGAGGGATACCGAGTTTACCAATATCATGAAAGAAAGCACCGAAATGCAATTCAATAAGTTCACATTGCGTCAACCCACATTTTTGTCCTATATGAACAGCCATATCTGCTACCTTGATACTGTGCATATAGATTTGATGGTTATGGTCCTTCATATTGCTTAGACTGTAAAAAATGTTTTCTTTAACTTGCAGAGCCACACGTTATCTCCTTTCATAGTTTTAAGGGCGGGATTAATCCTGCCCATCTCTACCCCGTAAAACTACATTCCAATATTTATAAGCCGATTCTCCGGTTTGGACGACACCATCTGACCATTTGCGATAGCCTCTCCATTGCCACCATTTTTCTGGCATTTCCCCTGGATCTGACTCATCGAGTATCATAAGATTTGATATATTATTTCCATTTATAAATCCGTGGACAATAGTTCCCGCAGGGCATTTATCAGTATTTGCATCAGTGTAGAATTCTGT
>JAAYKT010000290.1 GCA_012522255.1 Clostridiales bacterium | reverse complement strand
TTTATAAGCACTTATCATGAATGCCAGCGCCATGGGTATCTTTTGGGGCTTGATGCCTTGTCTGCCATGAAAGAGCAGATGCCTGTTGCTGTTGGTGAAGTTAAAATTTCAACGGAAATGGTTCCTTTAAACAGAATGCCAATAAGTGACGAACAGCTTGCCTGGGCGGAAGAGATTAAGAAAAAAGTTGATAAAGAAGGAATGCCCCCGCTGCAGCAGGATGGTATACCGGATGCTACTTATGCATTACGTTGGCTTGAAATGCGTAAGAACCAGCACTTAGTTGACAGTTTGGAGGTCATGGTAATAGGAATGGGTGAGATTGCATTTGTCGGATTACCGGGTGAGATGTTTGCGGAGTTTGGAACTATGATAAAGAGAGCTTCTCCATTTAAAAATACTATAGTAATGGGACTTGCTAATGATTCTCGTGCTTATTTCCCGACAAAAGAGGCATTTACGCAAGGGCCGGCAGGTTTTACCCCCATGATTACCGGATATGAGACAACACCGGGTACTACCAGATATAAGCAGGGAGCCGGTGAAAAGCTTGCTGAATCGGCAATAGCTCAACTCAAAACTATTTATTGATTTTATATACCGGTAATATCCTTATAAAAAAATTATTGAATTTATTTTTTAATTAAGTTATTATTATAATGAGAAAATCAGTTGTATTAATAGTATTGCTCTTCTTATATTTCAACATTGCATCAGCGCAGAAACAAAAACAAACTCCCGGTTTATTAAAAGTGGGATATTCAGTAGGAATAGACAAGATAACTGCAGAAAAGCTGAAATATGCAAAATCTGTAAATATTGAATGCATCGAGGTGTCAGGTATGAATACTTTATTTGATGGTAATAGAAAATTTTTATTGAACGATGCTGAGATGACCGATAAATTTATTGATATAAAGAAGTGGGCTGATGATGCAGGAATCAGGATCTGGTCAGTTCATATGCCTTATGGCCGAAATATTGATCTCTCTACGATTGATGAGGATGGAAGAAAAGAGGTGGTTGAACTTCATAAGAAGCTTCTTGGTTTTTGTAAGGTACTTAATCCGCAAATCGTTCTTTTTCATCCCAGTTGGCTACCGGTGCGTCATCAAAGAGAGAAGCATAAAGATCAGCTGGTAAAATCAGTTAAAGAGCTAAACCGGGAGGTAAGAAAAATGAAAGCTGTCATGGTAATCGAAAATTTACTTGGTTATAAACCTGTCAGGGATGAACAATATGAGAATCCGTTGTTCAGAACCGTCGAAGAGGCTGTTGAAATGATGAACAGGATGCCCCGTACGGTTTATTCAGCAATTGATATGAATCATATTAAAAATCCTGAAAGATTGATAGATAGTATGGGTAACAGGCTGAAATCGGTTCATGTGTCTGATGGAAATGGAGAGAAAGAGTGCCACTATATGCCGTGTTCAGGAAAAGGGGAAAATGACTGGGTTGCAATTTTAAGGGCGCTTGATAGTGCAGGCTATAAAGGGCCGTTTATGTATGAATGTGCCTACGATGATGAAAAGCAGCTGGTTGACTGCTACCATAGCTTATATTCACAGGCATTTGGTGATTAGTTATTGAATTTAACAGTTTGTATATTAAACTAATATTTATATTTTTAACAGCTTAAAAATATATTAAATTAATAATTTAAATCCTAATTGGATTTTATGAAAATATAAAGTTATGAATATCAGTGTTGTTGATCTTTCAATTGTTATTGCCTATATCCTGGCCGTGATCGGTTACGGAGTCTGGAAGTCTAGAAATGTAAAAGATAATGAAGGATT
>JAAYKT010000289.1 GCA_012522255.1 Clostridiales bacterium | reverse complement strand
CAGTAACGTTATATGATTAACAGAGGAGAAAATGATATGAATATTATTATAATAGATGGCCAGGGGGGGAAAATGGGTAAGATGATTGTAGAGCAGCTAAAGGCAAAATATCCGAAGCTTACTCTTACCGCCATAGGCACCAACAGCATTGCTACGGCAGCCATGATGAAGGCCGGCGCACATCAGGGTGCAACAGGTGAAAACCCCGTCATCGTTGCATGCAGGTGTGCGGATATAATTATCGGCCCTATAGGCATTGTCATTGCGGATTCCATGTTGGGGGAGGTTACGCCCATGATGGCCAAGGCCATAGGGCAGAGCAAGGCTGAAAAAATACTGATACCTGTAAACAAATGCAATAATCATATTGTGGGTTTCGAAGATTATTCATTATCGGATTATATCAAAATGGCTGTGGAGTTGGCATTAAAGATAAGTACCGGGGAAGGCTAAGCCACTTTTCAGTCATCCTGAGCATCGCGAAGGATCCTAAACGCATTGAAAACACAAGATCCTTCGATTCTCCCAGAATTACACCTAATGGTGTTTTTATAAAAATACATAGGTTTACGAAACTTTCCTCATGTGACAATGTTTGATGCAACAATTAGACAGTTATTTGCCTATAAAAAGATAATAATTACCTATCTAAAAGACTTTGATTTTAGCATAACTCATGTATCTTTTATCAAATTTCTTCTTCTAAATAACCGCTTTTTTTGAAAAACATATATATAATCGGAATTAGAATCAACTGTATAACTATCCCGGGCAGTGCGGTAAGAAACGCACCAGTAATGAACATTGACCAGGCATATGATTTTCCTGATAAACCTAACAGGATTACATTTGCAATGCCCAATGTCAACCTGCCGCATATCATCGATATTATTAAAGATATCGTAACATTTGTTTTCTTGGAAACAATGGCAATAACAGCACCATATGTAGCGAGTTCAACTGCCATCGCAATAGCCACAGGGTACAACGGAGGCATGCCGGTCATTATACTTGATAGTATAGGAACAATAATACCTGTTATCAATCCATAATACCAGCCGCAAAGAAGACCTGTCAGCAAGACCGGAATGTGCATAGGTAAAAATACAGAGCCTGAAATAGAAAATGTGTGAAAAGCTATAGGGATAATGATGCCTAATCCAGTAAACAAACCTGCCAAAATCATTTTTTTAGTTGAAACTTTATTCATATAATACCTCCAAAAAAAATAATACCACAAAGTAGTTGTATCCCTTCTGGAAAACATATACCTTCGTGGTACGATTAAATTCAGTATAATGGCAGATACCACTGTTGTCAAGGCCTTGACAAAGTTCCCATTAGTTTTGTATAATAACATATAATTATTAAAGCGGCAGTGAAGAGGACAGTAACCTGATTTTAGGTATGGAGAGAGGCAATCCTGCGGTGAAAGATTGCTTACCGAAATCTATGTGAAAATCACCTTGGAGTCGGATGCCTGAAAGTTCAGTAAGGCATTCCCCGGTCACGGGTTAATATGATCCAAGTTGGCAGATTTTAATATCTGCAATGAGGGTGGTACCGCGATTAAATCGTCCCTATGGTTTTGTGTTTTCATACCATAGGGATTTTAATTTTATTAAAATATGCATATTTGATGTATATGATTGACTTGCATCAGACATTGTCCCATGAGGAAAGTTACGAAAAATTACTTTTTCGTCATCCTGAGCATCGCGAAGGATCTTAGTCCCAGATAACAGCGAACAGAAGTCCAGAGAAAGACTGCTGGCATCATGCCTTTAGGGTCAAGATTCATCACTATCGTTCAGAATGACACCTGATGGTGTTATTATAAAAAATCATAGTTTTTCGGAGGTTTCTCGGTGGTCACCATAAAAAGAGGAGTTGAACTATATGAAATTTAAGCCTTTATCCGATGTGCATGTAGCGGAAAGGGAAAAGAACATATCCCGATTTTGGGATGAAGTAGATATTTTGAACAAAACCATAGAAAACAGGGAAGGTAAGGAACCTTATATATTCTATGAAGGGCCTCCTACGGCAAATGGAAGCCCCGGCATACACCACGTAATAGCAAGAACTTTGAAAGATACCGTATGCCGCTATTATAATATGAAAGGGTTTCAGGTTAGACGAAAAGCCGGATGGGATACCCACGGTCTTCCTGTTGAAATTGAGGTTGAAAAGCGTCTCAAGCTTTCCAATAAAAACGAAATAGAAGAATACGGTATAGCTGAGTTTAACGAAAAATGCCGCGAATCTGTTTTCTCCTATGAAAAAGAATGGAGAGAAATGACAGAACGCATGGGTTATTCCATAGATTTGGATAATCCCTATATTACTCTTGACAACAATTATATAGAAAGTGTCTGGTGGATTTTAAATAAGTTTTTTAAAGAAGGCTATATATACGAAGGCCATAAAATTTTGCCCTACTGCAGTCGATGCGGCACAGGACTTGCCTCCCATGAAGTTGCTTTGGGATACAAGGAAATAAAATCAAATACCGTAACGGTTAAATTTAAAAGAAAAGACAAGGATGAATATTTCTTGGTGTGGACTACCACACCTTGGACATTGGCATCCAACGTGGCACTTACGGTTAACCCCAAGGAGACTTATCAAAAAGTAAAACATGAGGGTACAGTATATTATATAGAAAAACATCTTGCAAAAACTGTCCTTGGCGAGGAATACGAAGTATTGGAAGAAATGCCCGGTAAGGACTTGGAATACATCGAATATGAGCAAATAATGCCCTTCGTTCCCGTGGATAAAAAAGCGTTTTTCGTCACCTTGGCGGATTACGTAACCGTAGAGGATGGTACGGGAATAGTCCACACTGCACCGGCTTTTGGCGAAGATGACTACAATACCGGCAGAAAGTATGATTTACCCGTATTACAACCTGTTGATGAAGACGGTAAATTCACAGCCACACCATGGGAAGGAAAGTTCGTCATGGAAGCAGATTGGGATGTAATTGTCTGGTTAGATGCAGAGGGCAAACTCTTCAAGAAACAAAAGATGGAGCATAATTACCCCCATT
>JAAYKT010000288.1 GCA_012522255.1 Clostridiales bacterium | reverse complement strand
TTATATCCGGGTGTGGCGCAGATTGGTAGCGCGCTTGAATGGGGTTCAAGAGGCCGCTGGTTCGATTCCAGTCACTCGGACCATGTTGAATGTTCATAACGGACTTGACCGTTATGAACATTCTTTTTTATGCACATTCGTGTCAGAGCAGGTTTTACCTGCTCTTTTTTGTTATGCCGGTAATGCTTTTGGTATATACGAAACCGCCACACCTTGTCTTGTATCCTTGGTTAAAGGCTGTGTGAATGCACTTTCCGGGATTTCTATATAACCCACGAATCGGTAGAATATCACAAATCGTTGGGTTTTGTATTTCCCTTCGCCTTCGGTTTCGTGAACTTCAATATGGTCGATTAGTTCGCGAATCAGCGGTGCCGTTATGGTTTTCATCTCCATAAATCGCCGAATTGCCGATATGAACATATCTTTATGAAAAGCCTTCTTGTCCAACTCATCAAGCCGCATTTTGAGATTTAAGATTTTCTTTTTGAGTTCGGCTTTCTCATTTTCGTACTTGTGCGACAGTTCCATAAAGAATGAATCTGTGACTTTGACTGACACATTGTCCTCATATAGCCGTTCGTAAAGCACGTCAATCTTCTTGATTCTTGCTTGGCTTTGCTCTATGGTGGACTTGGTCTGCTTTTGCTCGGTCAACATAAGGCTATTAAAATCCTCACAAGGATGCTTCCATATAAATGTGCTATTGTCGCCTTCATACTTAATAATATCAGTTATTTGTGCCATTAGATTTGCCCTCCTCAATTTCAAGGTTATCAACAGCAAACTCCAGACACAACTGGATAATCTCATTCCTTGTGCGTCCGGTTTTATCTGCGATCTTATCAAGTTCTTCAACTAATTCATTTTTTAGTCGTGATGATACTACCATAGTCTCGCCCCTGTACTTTTTCGAAGTAATAATTAATTTTTTATCCATTTACTTCACCTTTCTGTACACTATTGTACTACAATTGTATTTTAATGTCAATACCTTTGTGATTTGCTTCTCAATAATAGCTTATCACTACACAGTAATTATAAACTACAATTGTAAAAATTACAAGTGTAATCTGCGTAATAGCATTAAAACGCCAACTATATAACACATTTGCTATTTTTAAAAGAAAAAACAAGCTGCACCTTTTAAGAGTGCAGCTTGTGAAATTTATGCCATATAAATATCTTTTATTTATTTTGAGTTTGTTCTAAAAGTTTCTCATTTAATCTGCCAGAGAACATACAGCATATATGTAATGTAAACCACCATACCGCCAGGCTTCGTGCCGTTTGTAGTTCTTTATCCGAATACATACTATGACAAATGGCGTTGCGCATACCAAATCCATAATCACTTGTATAAAACAACTTTAAATTAAATAAGAATGTTTCATTAAAGCATTCTTCAACCTCTGGTAAATTTAATATGCTTTCTAAAGATAAAGAGGACTCTACGCCATTTTTATCAGTCTTATATACAACGGCTCCACATTCTTCTGCCATATGTCGAATTCCATGCTCAACTTGTGGCATTAACAAATGCATTGCGGTTGATAATTCCAAATTAAAACCGGCAACTATTCCGTTTAAAAAAGTTTCTTGTCGATCAGATTCTACAAATGCGTTATCTTCTACCAAAAACCTCAAAGTATCTTTTGAAAAATCGAATTTTTCCTTAGCTTTCCATAAGAACCTAGAAACAAATGCATCTGCTGTGAATGTATATTCCTCTGATGCTCGATGTTCCATAATTGAGTTCAATTCTTCTTTTGATGCATCTAGAGCAGAAGGTATAATACATCTTACACGGCCATTGCTATCAAGTATAGTCGTGGCAAATAATTGCGGTAATATAAATCCGGATGAATCAAAGGTCTCTTTTAGTTTTTCATAAGATTTAAGTTGTATTATTTTAGATAACCTATATATAACCGCTTCAAATGATGCGCCTGGTATAAATTCCTCAATTTGTTCTATATATTCACGTATATCTATTGGCCCACTTTTTATCGACTGAAGAGCTTTCATAGAC
>JAAYKT010000287.1 GCA_012522255.1 Clostridiales bacterium | reverse complement strand
TCAGAACCATCATCTGTGTAATATATAATATCCCCTTCAGCTTCTCCACTGATATAAACCCTAGTTCCAGCTGTTTGGGTGGTATGAGAGGGAGTGAAGCTTGGAGCTGAAGGACCTTCAAAGTTGATATAATTGAAAGCCAGAACACTATTTACACTATTTTTTGAAGCATAAGCAAACATTTCTCCAGATCTGTCAATGGTAACAGGTGTTGTGTATTGGCTAAAGATTACAGAATCTTCATCATAAAAAAGAGCTTCGTGTCTAAAAGCATAGTAAATGACAGCTCCTTCTTCAGATGATAAGCTGACTTCTATAGGTGCGTTATAAGGAGATGAGCCTGTTATATTTATTACAGGATCCGGAGTTGGATTTTCGAATACTTTTATTATAAGCTCTCCCAATGTTACTGAATTATTTACATTAAGATAGTAAACTGTATTTTCTAAAGCAGTAAAGCCTATCGTTGGCACACCTATAACAGCAAAACCACCTGGAACACCTGACGGTATCCAGTTTCCGTCTTGATCAGATAGACTCATGTATAATCCAGTTTCTCTTTGGTCTACAGGTGTGCCGTCATTGTTGTATATAATTACAGAGTAATTACTGTTTAAAGTTGTATTTATTTTAAACAGTTTATTCTGGTAATCTTCAGTAAAAACTATTGAACTTCCTCCAGTGCTGCCGCTGGCAGCAGATGGATTGATTGTGCCATCACCTATAATATAGGATAATTCCAAAACAGGGCTTTCTATTTCACTGATTGGGTCTTTTACTATAGCATAAATGCTTTTAAATGAGCCCATTTTCTCCGAAAGGTTTATTGAAGAAATATATGGGTTATACCAGTATAGGTCATCAGTATAGTAATCACTCCAATATATATCCAAACCTTCCTCTGCAGCAAAGGAAAGATGCGTTAGCTCTTTAGTATAAAAGCCCGATGCAGATGATGGAATAGCCCCTGCTGGTGTAAATTCATAATAGGCATTAAATCTTACCTTTCCTAGAGTCTCACCGGAATATATGGCTAATACAACATCATCTGAAGCTGCATAGGTGTTGGCAACATATTTAATGGTTTCTCCCTTATTGTTTTGCTTATAGCTGGTCATAACTAATGGTATAAACTCTGATATTTCATTAATAGTCCCAAAGATTAAACCGGATGATGCATCATCACCTGTTGTTGGTGAATAAAATCTTGCATAATAATCCCCAGCTTCTTCAGCTGTAAAGCTATAATACTTGGTTTCACCTGCACCCATATCTATCTCAATCATTTCCCCTAATGTGAGGGGTATTGGATTATCAACGCTGCCATCCGGCTCTCCTGACATGGTTGACATACTCCTCATCATCATTGGAGCCATTTCTTCCACTGGTTCTAGAGCAGGATCTAGTATAGGCTCTTCTACAGTTGGTTCTGCCGCTTCTACTTGAGTATCTCCTATTTCAGTCTCTCCATCAGTAGATTCTCCTGCTTGTTCTTCGATTGCTTCTTCTGTGATTGGCTCAACTAAAGGCTCTTCAACAACTGGTTCTTCTGCAGGTGGAGCTTGATTCTCTTCGTCTATAGGTTCTGTTTCTATAATAATGGGGGATTCACTCTCAGTATTGCTGCTTTCTTGTTCCGGATCTGCCGCTGGAGGAGTTGGGCTCTCGGAATCATCTTGCTGCAATGCCAAGTACATGGAGGATTTAATAATATCAAAAGTGCTACCGGAGGGTATCATAGGAGAATTTTGGGCATAATCCTCCCTTGGGGAATCCATTGCATATACATCAGGCAAAAATACTTGTCCTACATTAGAAAACATCATTATAAAAGCAAGCATCCAAGTAATACTTATACGATTTAATCTACTCATTGAAACTTTCTTTTTGTCCCTTTTTCCCATTATAAATCCTCCATTATATTTAATTTGTTTCTAAATATTTTTGATAATATACAAATATTACTCTATTTTTAAAAAATATCAATACCCAAAAAGAGGTGATATAAGACGTTTATCTGCAAAATCATATCACCCTTTTCGGGTGATATGATTTTTGTAGGTAAAGAAGCACCATAAAGTTAAGGCACGACACTACAATAACTCCAGTTTTCGGTACCCGGCACCAAAAAGGGAAGTTATTAAGGCACGGTTATTAACCGTGCCCATCTATTTTAAATTGTTGACATCACCGCAGTAATATC
>JAAYKT010000286.1 GCA_012522255.1 Clostridiales bacterium | reverse complement strand
GGTAAGGAAAATTCTTTAATGATTGGATTCAAACCCGATGCTTTCGATATTGAATTTAATGATCAAAAGCAAAATACTAAAGAGCTTATAATAGGCATTTATAATAAAAAGCTTTCGAATAGCGGTGAATATAGGGCTCTGATCCATCCTGATATTTTAGGTATTTTTAATGGAGGTAGTATTAATGCATAAGTTTCTTAAAAGAACTGCACTCTTATTTCAAATTTATATTATTAAGTCGCACAGAAAATTTTACCCCGAAGGTGGCAATTGGATATTCTATATAGGCGGAAGTGAAGCCTTGCCTCCACCTTTGGAAATAGATGAAGAATTGTATCTTATTTCAAGGTTAAAAAATGAGGAAAGCATTGTCAAGACAATACTTATAGAAAGAAACCTACGACTTGTTGTTTATATAGCAAGAAAATTTGAAAATACGGGAATCGGTGTCGAGGACTTGGTTTCAATAGGCACTATCGGATTAATAAAAGCAGTAAATACTTTTGATCCTGAGAAAAAAATAAAATTAGCCACATATGCTTCAAGGTGTATAGAAAATGAAATATTAATGTATTTACGTAGAAATACCAAACAGAAAACTGAAATATCTTTTGATGAACCGTTAAATATAGATTGGGATGGAAATGAATTGCTTTTATCTGATATTTTGGGAACAGAAAATGATTTAATATATAAGTATCTGGAAGATGAAACAGACAAGGAACTATTGGATATTGCGCTAAAGATGCTGAATGACAGGGAGAAAAAGATAATGGAATTGCGATTTGGACTTAATGGTGGTATTGAAAAAACACAGAAAGAAGTTGCAGATTTATTGGGAATATCACAATCTTATATATCCAGGTTAGAAAAAAGGATAATTGCAAGGTTAAAAAAGGAAATAAACAAGATGGTATAGGACAAAAACAAGCTTGTTCTATCGGCTTTTTATTCTTAAAATCTGAATAGAAAAAACCCTCAATGGCAATAATTTAAATGTCAACAATAATATGAGGGTGGGCTGAAATGAAGATAAATAAAGTAGAAATATGTGGAGTGAACACTTCTAAACTCCCCGTTTTAAAGAATGATAAAATGGTAGAGTTAATGGCAAAAATCAAAAAAGGAGATTCAGAGGCAAGGGAAGAATTTATAAAGGGAAATCTTCGTTTGGTTTTAAGTGTTATACAAAGATTCAACAATAGAGGAGAATATGTTGATGATTTATTCCAAGTGGGATGCATCGGGCTAATTAAAGCTATAGATAATTTTGATATCAGCCAAAATGTAAGGTTTTCTACATATGCCGTGCCCATGATAATAGGAGAAATTAGAAGATATTTAAGGGACAATAATTCAATACGAGTTAGCAGGTCTTTAAGGGATATAGCATACAAAGCATTGCAAATCAGAGACAGTTTAATAAACAAGCATTCCAAAGAACCGACAATATCTGAGATTGCCGAAGAATTAAGCATACCTGTTGAGGATGTGGTATTTGCTTTAGATGCAATACAAGATCCGTTATCACTGTTTGAACCGATATATCATGATAACGGAGATGCAATATTTGTAATGGATCAAGTGGCAGATGAAAAAAATCAGGATGAAACCTGGATAGAAAATATCGCTATAAAAGAAGCAATGAGAAAACTAAATGCCAGAGAAAAACTTATACTTAGTCTAAGATTTTTTCAAGGCCGAACACAAATGGAGGTAGCAGAAGAAATCGGAATATCTCAGGCACAGGTTTCACGTTTGGAAAAAACAGCACTTACTCATATGAGAAAATATATATAAACTTAAATTGCGGCTTAGCCGCTTTTTTATATGGTAGAAGAATCTGCTCAGCCGCTACTGTACAAAACAGGATTGTCCTATATACCATGCAGAATTTCCTCCGTTTGTTTGATTGTAGGTGTTAAAAAATAACCTTAATTATATACATATTGGTTCTATTTAATAATTGGGTCATGTATATTTAATTAAAATGTATGTTACAAGGGGGGGTTGTATGTTTAAAATTTCTGAATTGAGGCAAAAAGAAATAGTCAGTTTATCACAAGGCAGAAGATTGGGTTTTGCCACTGACGTGGAAATAAACTTAGAAACGGGAAATATTGAAGCTTTGATATTACCTTCACAAGGTAAATTCTTTGGCTTACTTCCAAAAGATAATGATATAGTGGTACCATGGGAAAAAATAAAAAGAGTGGGTACTGATTTAATACTTATTGATATTGAATGAAACCTCTTCACTTAAAGGTATTTTTCTTTTACAATAGAGTTTAAGAGTATCAAATATTAATTATGCTCTAAAGTAAAACAGGAGTGGATAGTCATGAAATGTCCTTTTTGCGGATGGAATGAAAGTAAAGTAGTAGATTCAAGGCCGGCTGATGATTACGCCGTTATTAGAAGAAGAAGAGAATGTGAAAAATGTACTAAACGATTTACTACTTATGAGAAAATAGAAGAAATGCCTCTTATAATAGTTAAAAGAGACGGAAGACGTGAAGCTTTTCAACGAGAAAAGATTATTAATGGATTAATGAGGTCCTGTCAAAAAAGACCCATATCCTTTAGCCGGATTGAGGAAATAGCCGATAGCGTAGAAAAGGAACTTTATAATACTATGGATAAAGAAATAGATAGTAAAACTATCGGCGAAAGGGTTATGGATAGATTAAAAAAGTTGGATGATGTTGCTTATGTCAGATTTGCTTCTGTATACAAGCAGTTTAAAGATATCAATACCTTTATGGAAGAACTGAATAAAATAATGAAAGAAAGATAGTAAGGTTACAAAATAGGTTCAGGTAAAGTACAACTTATATTTTGACTTAATACCATGGAGGTTATATGAAAGAACATAAGATATTAATTGGTGGAATAGTATCCGGAAGTATCGCTGATGAATTTGGCATAGAAAAAGGAGACAAGCTGTTAAGAATAAACGGTAAGTGTATCGATGATATATTGGAATACAAATTCCTTATAAGTGATGAAATCTTGACTGTGGAAGTAGAAAAACAAAATGAAGAAATCTGGGAGCTGGACATAGAAAAGGATTACGATGAAGATTTAGGGTTTATATTTGATGGCATTATAGATAAACAAAAATCATGTTCAAACAAATGTATATTTTGTTTTATTGATCAACTACCTAAAGGTATGAGAAAAACCTTGTATTTTAAAGATGATGATACAAGATTATCATTCCTGATGGGAAACTTTGTAACATTAACTAATCTTAATAACGAGGATATCGAAAAAATTATTCGATATAGAATAAGTCCGATAAATATTTCAATCCACACTACGGATATGGAATTGAGAAAAGAAATGCTTAATAATAAAAATGCAAAAAAATTAATGGAGTATTTAGACAGATTAAAATCAGGAAAGATAGAAATGAAGGGGCAGATAGTTCTTTGCCCTGAAATAAATGACGGAACTAAACTTGCCGAGACTTTAAAAGACTTAATTTCATATTATCCGGAATTAAATTGTGTAGCAGTTGTTCCTGTCGGTCTCACTAAATACCGGAAGGGGCTTTATTCCCTTAAGGAATATGATATGTCAGGAGCCTTGAAAGTTATAAAACAAGTAGAAAAAAAACAAGAAGAATTTCTTACTGCGATAGGAACAAGGTTTGTATTTCTAAGTGATGAATTTTATATATTGGCAGGTAAAGACTTGCCTTCTCATGAACACTACGAAGATTTTTCTCAATTAGAAAATGGAGTAGGCATTATTAGATTATTCCGGGATAATATAAACATGACGTTGCAGCAATTACAGTGTCTTAAAAACACTAAGGCAAATGCTGCAATTATTACCGGTGAATATGCATTTCCAATTATGAAAGATACAGCTGATTGTATCATGAAAAAACTGTCCTGTGTTTCATTGGAGGTGCTTGGTATAACTAATGAATTCTTCGGAACTTCAGTTAAGGTAGCAGGGCTTATAACAGGCAAGGATGTAATATCACAACTTAAAAATAGGAATTATATTAAAAATGTTTTAATTCCGGATAACATGTTGAAGGCAGATGAAAATATATTTCTTGATGATATTACTATAGAAGATATCGAGAAGTCTCTTGGTATAAGAATAATAGTTTGTAAACAAGATGGTAGCGACTTGATAAAAAATATTTTAGAAAAATGCTAAAGATGGGAGATGCCGGCAATGCCAAAACCTATTGTTGCCATAGTGGGAAGGCCTAATGTAGGGAAGTCTACTCTTTTTAACAAAATATCGGGTAAGCGTATTTCGATTGTTGAAGATACACCGGGTGTTACCAGAGACAGGATATTCTCAGAAGCAGAATGGATAGGTGTAAACTTTTTAGTGATTGATACAGGGGGTATTGAACCCTATTCGGAAGATATAATAATGATTCAAATGAAAAGGCAGGCTGAGATGGCAATAGAAACTGCCGATGTCATAATATTCGTTGTGGATGGTAAGGAAGGTATTAATCCAACGGATATAGAGGTTGCCAATATACTGAGAAAGGCAAACAAGCCTATTGTTTTGGCCTGTAATAAAATAGATGCCCCGAAATATAAAGATAGTATCTATGAATTCTATAACTTAGGAATTGGGGATCCTATCCCTGTTTCGGCGGGACAATCTTTAGGGATAGGAGACCTTTTGGATGAGGTGGTAAAAGGTTTTCAGAGAGAAGGGGAAGAACAATACAGTGAAGAAATCATAAAGGTAGCTGTTGTGGGTAAACCAAACGTAGGAAAGTCATCAATAATAAATTCTATATTGGGTGAGGAAAGAGTAATAGTAAGTGATGTACCCGGAACAACAAGAGATGCGATCGATACATATTTTAATAAGGAAAAACAAGAATACGTAATTATAGATACTGCGGGTATAAGGAGAAAAAGTAAAGTTAATGAGGCCGTGGAAAGATATAGCGTCATAAGATCATTTGCCGCTATTGAAAGAGCTGATATATGCCTTTTAGTAATAGATGCTGAAGCCGGTGTAACAGAGCAGGACAGCAAAATTGCAGGGTTTATCCACGAGGAAGGCAGAGGAGTTGTGGTCATTGTTAATAAATGGGATTTGGTTAAAAAGACAGATAAATCCGTTCAGACATATAAAGAAGACTTATTAAGAGTATTGCCTTTTATGAATTATGCTCCGGTTATTTTTGTTTCTGCATTGACAGGTCAAAGAATACCGAAAATTCTTGATATGGTCGATTATGTTTCTACGCAACATTCACTGAGAGTGCAAACCGGAGTTTTAAATGATATAATAAACGAAGCTGTACTTATGAATCAACCTTCTATTTCTGGAGGCAGGAGGTTGAATATTTATTATGGAACTCAGGTGGCAGTAAAACCTCCTACCTTTGTAATCTTTGTCAATGAACCTTCATTGATGCATTTTTCCTACGAAAGATACCTGGAAAACAAAATAAGAAAATCCTTTGGTTTTGATGGAACACCAATAAGAATTTTTGTAAGAGGAAAGGAATAAAAGGAATTGGATATAGCCTTTAGATTTGTTTTAATCATTATTTTATCTTATATTTTAGGTAATTTTTCGACTGCATATCTTATTGCTAAATTGTATGCCGGTATAGATATAAGGAATTATGGCAGTGGAAATGCAGGTGCCACCAATGCTCTTCGTACACTTGGCAAAAAGGCGGGAATAGCAGCTCTCTTTGGTGATATTTTAAAGGGGGCATTGGCTGTTATATTAGGAAAATATGTTGCGGGAGAAAATGGACAAATACTTGCAGGCCTGTTTGTTGTTATAGGGCATAATTGGCCTGCATTTCTAAATTTTAGGGGAGGTAAAGGTGTCGCTACCACCATTGGTGTTATGGCTGCTATAAATCCGGTTATTGTAGCCGGAATTGTACCGACGGGTATTGTGCTTATAGCAATCACCAAATATGTCTCTTTGGCATCAATTTTAGGAATGACAGTTTTTCCTATTATTATGTTGCTAACTAAACAATCCGTTAAATTAGTATTGTTTAGTTTTATATTATCGGCAATGGCTGTTTATAGGCATAAGTCCAATATAAAAAAATTGCTTGCGGGTACAGAAAATAAACTGGGACAAAAATCAGATAGGCGGTGAAATAATTGCAAAAAATTGCAGTGGTAGGTGCAGGCAGTTGGGGGACTGCCAACGCAATTTCCTTAAGTAATAAAGGTATTAGTGTAAGTCTATGGATTAGAAACACAGAACTATTAGAAAGTATAAAAAACACAAGAGAAAACAATACATATTTACCCGATGTTACTTTACCTTCAGGAATAAATGTAACAAACGATATAGAAAAATGCTGTGAGGACAGTGATATTATTGTTCTGGGAACTCCTTCCCACGCAGTTCGGGATATAATTTCGAACATAGCACACCTGGTTAAAAAACATCAGGTTATAGTCAATCTGGCAAAAGGTATTGAAAATGATACATTAAATCGCATGAGTGAAATAATCGAAGAATATCTGCCGGAAAATCCCATAGCTGTTCTTTCAGGCCCTAATCATGCTGAAGAAGTGGCAAGAAACATACCATCAGCTACTGTTGTTTCTTCTAAAAATGAAAAAACAGCGCAATTCATTCAGGATGTATTTATGACTCCAAATTTAAGAGTATATACAAATCCCGACATAGTCGGTGTTGAATTAGGCGGTTCATTAAAAAATGTAATAGCTTTGGGAGCCGGTATTTGTGATGGATTGGGGTTTGGAGATAATACAAAAGCCGCACTTATGACAAGAGGCGTGGTTGAAATATCAAGATTAGGAGTAGCGCTGGGTGCCAGGCAAAGTACTTTTTCAGGGCTTTCGGGTGTGGGGGATTTAATTGTGACTTGTACCAGTATGCATAGTAGAAATCGAAGAGCAGGGATTGCCATAGGACAAGGAAAAACTTTAAACGATGTTCTTCATTCTACAAAGATGGTTGTAGAAGGTGTGCGTACAACGAAATCAGCTTTTGAGCTTGCCAAAAAAACCGGCATCGAGATGCCCATAACCCGGGAAATCTATAAAGTTCTATTTGAAAATGCCAATGTAAAAGACTCAGTACTTAATTTAATGTTAAGAAGCAAGACAAATGAAATGGAAGACTTGCTTGAAATGGATACCTACGGATGGAAAGATGCTTAATAGCATCTTTTTTTTGTAATAAAACCTTCTATTGTACATATATATATAGTGCATATTTGAAACTAATAATCCTGCGATAGGAGGTGGAAATTTGGTAGAATATGATGTATATCGAAGCATTGCGGAAAGAACGGAAGGAAGCATATACATAGGAGTTGTAGGCCCTGTCAGAACGGGCAAATCAACTTTTATAAAAAGATTTATGGATTTGGTGGTTGTGCCCAATATAGAGAATGAGTTTAAAAGGGAGAGAACCATAGACGAACTTCCTCAAAGTGCGGATGGAAGAACCATAATGACCACTGAACCAAAATTTGTCCCTAATGAGGCAATCGAAATGATACTGGGTGATAGTGCGAGATTTAAGTTAAGATTGGTGGATTGTGTCGGCTATATAGTTGAAGGTGCTATGGGACATTTAGAAGATGGGCATCCCCGTATGGTTAATACCCCTTGGTATGATAATGTTATACCTTTCGAGGAAGCCGCGGAATTAGGTACAAAAAAAGTTATAAATGAACATTCCACTATCGGTTTGGTAGTCACAACGGATGGAAGCATAACAGATATACCAAGGGTTAATTATATCGAAGCAGAAGAAAGAGTTATAAAAGAGTTAAAAGAGATAAATAAGCCTTTTATAATAGTACTGAACTCAGCAAAAGCTGAAAGTGAAGAGGCTAATGAACTACGAAAATCATTGGAAGAAAAATACGATATCCCGGTATTATTATTGGATTGTTTAAAAATGGAACTTATAGATATTGAAAACATATTAAACAGAGTACTATTTGAGTTCCCCATAAAAGAGGTTAACTATCATATGCCCCGTTGGTTTGATTCCCTCGACTATGATCATTGGCTTAAGAAAGAAATAATAGGTGGAATTAAGGACAATGTGGAGGAAATTGTAAGGCTGAGAGAAGTAGAGGATTCTGCTAAGGTATTTTTGAATTTGGAAAATATCGAAAAAAGCGAACTGACAGATATAGATTTGTCTACCGGTACTGCAGATATAAATTTTGCATTAAAGGAAGGATTGTTCTATAGAATTTTGGGTGAGCTGTCAGGACAGGAAATTATTGGCGATTATCAATTAATCGGCTTGATGCAGGAGTTGTCAGAATCAAAAAGAGAATTCGATAAAATAAAAGATGCCATAAGAGATGTAAAAGAGATTGGATATGGAGTTGTGGCACCATCAGTAGATGAAATTCAACTGGAAGAACCTGAGATAGTGAAGCATGGCGGTAGGTTCGGTGTCAGATTACGAGCTAGTGCCCCATCATTGCACCTTGTAAAAGCAAATATTGAGACGGAAGTTTCACCCATAGTGGGAACCGAAAAACAAAGTGAAGAGTTTATTAAATATTTTTTAGATGAGTTTGAGCATAACCCACAAAAGATATGGGAAACAAATGTATTTGGAAAATCATTATATGATATGGTGAGAGATGAATTGCAGAGCAAATTGTACAAAATGCCCGATGATGTACAAAACAAAATTCAAGTTACCCTTCAGAAGATTGTTAATGATTCAAAGGGAAGTATAATCTGCATAATAATCTAAATGTTAAATAATTTAAGTTAAAAATTTAAAAATAAGCCTTATAGGAATAAACATCCTTTAAGGCTTATTTCTTGCTGCCAATCAGGTATACATTTTTTCTTTGTAGATGATATAATTGTATATAAGTTATTTTGGCAAAATAATACGATAATAAGGCGGTAAGAATTATGAAGATTTTAAAAGAATTAACTGTTATCATTGCGATACTGTTTATGGCCAATGCAGTTAAAGAAGCAGCAAAATTGCCCATACCTTCTGCAGTATTAGGAATGTTGTTTTTGCTTTTATGTTTACTTTTCGGAATAGTAAAGTTAAAGGCAATTGAAAAAATATCCGGGTTCCTTTTGAATAACATAACCATTTTGTTTGTTCCGGGAGGCGTAGGCCTGATTACTTCCATTGGATTAGTGAAGGATCAATGGTTTCAAATGCTATTGGTCGCAATTTTAGCAACAATAATTGGTATTTCGGTAACAGGGCTTACTGTTCAGTTTATGCAACGTGTTAAAAAGAGGAGGTTAAATAATGACATTTCTTGACACTCCTATATTTGGTTTTACTGCAACATTCATTGCATTTCAGGCGGGTTTATATATAAATAAAAAGTTTAAAAAAGCAATATTCAATCCTTTGATTATTGCCATAACACTGTTGATTGTGACCTTATCAGTTTTTAATATAGATTATGATACTTACAATAAAGGTGGTAGTATAATAACATTTTTTTTAGGGCCTGCAACGGTAGTCTTGGCAGTTCCACTTTACAGACAGATAGAAAATCTTAAGAAAAATAGTTTACCTATACTTGTTGGTATTTTTGTAGGCACAATTACTTCCATAGTAAGTGTTATAATATTAAGCAGGATTTTTGGATTAAGCCAAATTGCCATTCTTTCACTTATTCCTAAGTCGGCTACAACAGCAATATCGCAAGAGGTATCAAATCAAACTGGAGGTATACCTGCATTAACCATTGCAGCAACGGCTGTGACGGGGCTATCAGGAAATATAATGGGGCCCTCCATATGCAAGGCATTTAAAATAACTGATGATACGGCAGTGGGAATATCATTAGGCACGATTTCTCATGTTGTAGGTACTGCAAAGGCAATAGAAATGGGTGAAACTCAAGGGGCTATGGGCTCTTTGGCAGTTGGGGCGGCTGGGCTTGCAACTGTATTTCTTGCACCTTGGCTACTAAAAATATTTATTTAAAGGATAAAATTAAAATATGAAGTAAAAACAGGATTAAATGAAAGGAGATGAAAAAATGATAAAAGAGGTCAAATCTGAAGATTTTAATGTTATAAAACATATAATAGAAAAAACCGATATTGCAAGAAATTACTTTATTCTTTTGGGTTTATCAGGCAATAAGGCGGTATATGATAAAGTTTTTGGTGAATATGAAGATGGAGAATTAAAGGCCGCGTTATTTATTAGAAAAAGCGGATTGTTGCAATTTTTTACTTTAGATGAATTTGATTTGGATGGTTTTATAGAAATTATCAACTCAATGAAAAATAACAGAATGATTGGCCCTAAATTATACTGTGATAAATTTTTTAACAGCGGAACATTTTCAATAGTTTTGGAGGGTGCCTATATTGCAAAATTGGATAAGAGTTGTAAATTAGATTATAATGGTGAGCTAAATATAATAAGAAGTATAAACACAGAGGATTTGGATGAGATAGTAGACTTATATAAAAATGTGTTCGATAGCTTCAGTCCCAAAAACGTAATGGAACAAAAACTGTTAACCAACAGGGGTATAGGTGTTTGTATAGAAATAAACAAAAAAATCATTTCAATAGCTCAAAGTGATTTTGAAACCGATGGTTCTGCCCTTATTGTTGGAGTTGCTACAGAAAAAAAATATAGAAAACAAGGATTGGCAACATTATGTACAAAATATTTAAGCTGTTTATTGCAGAATGAAGGAAAAGATGTTTATCTCCAATATGACAATCTTCAAGCAGGAAAGATATATGAAAGACTGGGCTATAAGGTAATAGACAGGGTAATACATTACAGTAAATGATTTAAAAATATTTAGCAAATATAAAATACCTTGTAACAGAAATATCTGCCTGATAAATCGGGAATCTACCTACTAAAATACAAACCGGAGGGATATTATGATTCAGGATATTGCACCTAAAACATTTAATAATCAGTTTAAAAACAGAAAGGCGCAGCCCAAGGATCTTTTTCTTTCTTATAAAGGTGATAAAATACTGGTCAGGGAAGATAAAAATAAACTTTGGTACCCGTCTTTTTTGGATTTTGAAAAAAACTTTCCCAAACTTATAGATAGATCGCAATTTTTATTTACTATAGATGATATTAACTACTACTTGGTAGAAGAAAAAGGATTAGATGACCTTGAAGGATGGGTTTACGCAGATACGGGCAGATTCAGAACTGAACCGAAATATTGGCGGTCCTTTGCAGGTGTTGTTGGGTGGCAGCTTAACAGGTGGTATAAAAATAATAAATATTGTGGCAGGTGTGGTAAGCATACAAAAGCTTCGATTAATGAAAGAGCCTTAATATGTAAATCCTGTGGTTCCCAAATATATCCAACTATATTTCCTTGTGTAATAGTTGCAGTTTATGATAAAAACAGATTGCTTCTTACCAAATACAAAGGAAGGCCTTATGCAAACTTTGCCCTTATTGCCGGATTTGTAGAGATAGGGGAATCACTCGAGGATCCAGTAAGAAGGGAGGTAATGGAGGAGGCAGGGCTCAAAGTTAAAAACATAAAATTTTATAAAAGTCAGTCCTGGCCTTTTACAGATACGATCATTGCGGGTTTTTATGCTGAACTTGACGGAGATGATATTATAACCTTGGAAGAAGACGAGCTATCCCTTGCCATTTGGGTGAATAGGGAGGATATTCCCACAGATGAATTGAGAATAAGCCTTACAGGCGAAATGATGGATGTATTCAGAAAAGGTATCTTAGATTTGTAATCCATGTTATCCATTATTATTATTTAATTTTCTTGTAAAAAACTGTTCTATGTGATATATTTTAATATGTAATTTATTTGTCTGGGTGTGGCGCAGTTTGGTAGCGCGCTTGAATGGGGTTCAAGAGGCCGGGGGTTCAAGTCCCTTCACCCAGACCATTCGATAATTAATCAATCCCTACAGTACTAACAGTATAGGGATTTTTCTTTTGAAGTACTTTCTATCATATTATATATAAAAGCAGGGTTAAATCGAATAAAAATCGTGCGGTTGCTAATACGTTACTAACTTCTGCAGAAATATTCTAATAATTGTAGAATATTTTACGCGCTTTCTTATAATTTTTATGCACTTTTGGTTAGAAATAATAAGAGTACTCTGTTTTTATAATGACACTTCAATAAATATTTCTTCGTTTTAGGGAGGATAAATTTCGGTTTTGGAGAAATATATAGCAAAGATATAAACAGGATTTACAATATTAATTGCTGAGGTTAAGCATATAAAAACTATATTAAGGGAGATTTAAAGTGACAAAGAAGAAAAAAAGAGCATCGTCTTTTTATTTATTTTCAGTTATATTGGTTATTATCGCAGGTGTATATACAACATGATATTTTTATTTTGGTTACGACACTGAGATTATAAGATATGGAACTGTGGAGAATTCTTTTGATATAACGGGGCTTATTATTAGGAATGAGTGGGTTTATAATTATCCTGCCGAATTACAACTTAAAAATAAGATTCCCGAAGGGCAGAGAGTTCCTTTCGGAAAAAAGATTGTTGAGGTTATTATTGGCGATGATGTGGATAGCAACTTGCTGTCCAAAATTAATAAATTAGAAGAAAGAATAATTGAAATAAATAAAAATACATTGGAAAATAGTATTTTTGATGGAGATATAAAAAAACTTGACACAAATATCAATGAAAAGGTTGATTTGATAAAAAAGTATTCGGATACAGGTGATTTTGAAAAGTTAACTGAAGTTAAAAATGAACTTTCAGATGATTTATACAAAAAATCACTAATATCAGGGGATAACAGTTTTTCAGGTAGGAATTTGGAGCAATTGATAAACGAAAAATCTCAGCTTGAAAGCTTATATATGAATAACCTGGATGCCATTTACTCAAAAAGTGCGGGCATAGTCAGTTATTATCTGGATGGCTTTGAGCAGTCTTTAAACTTAATCAATATAGACAAACTGAGCATTGACGAAGTGAAAGATATCACTGAAACCTATAATGAAATATCATCTGATGTGACCTATAACGGTGTAAAAATAGTGGAAGATTATGCTTGGTATATAAGCTGTGTCTTTAATGAGGGCCAGGCAAAAGATATGAAAATTGGAAGCAGGATGAAAATAATATTTAAAAGCAGTGAAGAAGCAGTCAGTGCTAAAATAATAAAGATTTCTGAACCTATGGAAGGTGAGCAAAAGGTGACGTATGAAGTAAACGAATATGTGGACAATTACTATAATATTAGAGTTGCCGATATTACAATTGTTACAGGACAATATGAAGGATATGAGGTATCAAAAAACAGTATTATAGAGAAAGATAACCAAAAAGGAATCTTTGTTAATAAAAAAGGTATAGTCAGATATGTGCCTATAGAAATACTGGCCTTTGATGAGAACAGGGTGATAATAAAAAATATTGAAGATGATAATATAGATTCAGGGAAATATATAATAAAACTTTATGATGAAGTAATCAAAAATACTAAAAATATAAAAGAAAATCAGAAGATAATGTGAAAAGGAGTGTTTTACAATTGAATAGCAGTGTACAGAATAATATTAATGATATTTTGACCGGCATTAAGGATATTTGCATAAAACAGGGCAGGGATTATAATGATGTGACCTTGGTTGCTGTTAGCAAAACCGTTGAAGTAGAGAAAATTAAGGAAGTAGCAGATGCAGGTATTGAGAATGTTGGCGAAAATAAGGTGCAGGAAATATTGGAGAAATATGATGAATTGAAAGATGTTTTAAATATTCATATGATTGGCCATTTACAACGTAATAAGGTAAAATATATAATAGATAAAGTGGCATTAATACATTCTGTTGATAGTATTAGGTTATTGAAAGAAATAAACAGAAGGGCAGCCCAATTGGAACTGATAGTTGATGTATTGATACAGGTTAATGTAGCTGATGAAGAGACAAAATATGGTATCAAAATCGACGAAGTGAACAGTTTTTTAAAGAACTCGGCAGGTTTCGATAATGTGTCCATTAAAGGACTCATGACCATTGCACCTTTTACAGATAATAAAGAAGATGTGAGACAGGTTTTTAGGGCACTTAAAAAGAAATTCGATGAAATATCTGCTTTATCATACTGCAACGTAGAGATGAAGTATCTTTCAATGGGTATGACAGGTGATTATCCAATAGCTTTAGAAGAAGGAGCAAATATGCTCAGAATAGGTACAAAAATATTTGGTAGCAGAACATATAATAAGTAAAGGAGGAAGGGAAATGGCAGGAGGTATTTTTAGCAAAATATTATACTATATGGGTATTGGCGAAAACATTGAAGAAGAATTTGAAGAACCGGCCGGCGAATATAAAAAACCTTTACTGGAACCTGTAAAAAAAAGTAATATAGTAACTATGCCCACAGGTTCAAATCAAATTAAGGTAGTGCTTATTGAACCTTCGGATTATGATGATGTACAGGATATCTGTGATAACCTTAAAAACAAAAAACCCATAATAATTAATTTTGAAAACCTTGATAAGGATGTTGCGAGGCGTATGGTAGACTTTATAAGCGGTGCAATTTATGCAATTGACGGGACAATACAAAAAGTATCGAATGGCATTATAGTTGCTGCGCCTTCCAACGTGGATATATTAAGCAGTATGGGTGAGATTAATACTGAAGCTATCGATTTTGAAAAATTTATGGACTGGCTAAAATAAGAGATAGAGAGTGATATACTTGAAAAGTATGCTGATTTGGTCGGTTTCAAAGTTTTTTTCCGTTTT
>JAAYKT010000285.1 GCA_012522255.1 Clostridiales bacterium | reverse complement strand
GTATTATATTATTTAACATAGATAAAGAAATTTGGAGATGATTTGGCTTGCAAAATAATTTGGTTGAAGTAAAAAACACAAAAACTATAGGCTCCGTAATAAAAGCGATAGAGGTTCTTAAGGTCCTTGCGGAATTTGAAGATGGTCTTGGGGTAACGGAGATAAGTAATAAACTTAATTACAGGGTAAGTGCGACTTATCATTTAGTAAATACTCTAAGACTATGTAATATTATAGAACAGGATAATGAAACAAAAAAGTATAGAATTGGATTTGAGTTATATAGAATTAGCAGTATGGCTAAAAGTCAAAACTCTTTAGCAAATATTGCCCAACGCCATTTAGACCAATTAAAAGAAGAAATAGATGAAACAAGTAATTAGGTTATATTAGACGGTAACTGTACCGTGTATATTGCTCACTCAGAAAGCACAAATTTACTTAAAATGTTCACTCATTTAGGAGCAAAGGTTCCTTTTTACTGTACCGGTGCCGGTAAAGTTTTATTGGCATACTTACCTGAAGATATTCAAGATTATAATATAAGTAAAACGGTATTAAAAAGGTATTCAAAAAATACTTTGATAACTGCCAAAGCATTAAAAAAAGAATTTAAAATTATAAGGGCTCAAGGTTATGCTTTGGATAACGAAGAAAGAGAAGAGGGGGTTACCTGTATTGCAGCGCCTATTTTTGATAGTTATGATGTTGCTATTGCTGAAATAAGTGTTTCTGGCCCCACTTACAGATTAAAGGAAAAGAACATAGATTATATAATAAAAAGCGTAATCCTAACAGCTGAAGAATTATCGTTTAACTTGGGATATGTTAAGGCATCTTACGGTGAAACAGATAGCATTAAAATATGACTGTCATAACAAAGAAAAGTACATCTTTTAATTCACTTTGCTACATATTAAACCCATTCTTCTCCATCCATTTGAAATAGCTTTCCGGTAAATCCCTGCCGGTACGCTCTTTTGTTGCTTTTATCATCTGTTTGTATTCCAAGGCCTTAAAAGTATCGGGTGAAATTGCAATTTCATACATACCGTTTCGATCCCCATAGATAAGTTGTATTCCAGTAATATAATAGTCATCACCTAAACACGAAATAAAATCTAACCCAATGCGTGCCGGCATCTCCCGACTTTCTTCTCTCATCAAATCGGCAGTATTATATACCTCGAGCAAATATAGGCGCTGTGCCAATACATCATAATTGTCTGCATTCATTGTTGTCCACATAAAAATTGATTTGGGAATTTCAATATTTGACGGAAATTTATCGGCTATGCTTTTATAAATCTCCTCAGTTTTAGTATTTACTTTTTCATTTATATCACCGTCAAATATTGTGTTATTACGCAGCTGATACCTTAACACAGGCTGCTTATAAGAACTGCAATAATAGATTCCATTATACCAATCATATTTAACCCTCACAGGATCCGTTCTGTCCAGGCGTGCCGAAGCATAGGCTTCCAATTTCTTTTCAGCAATAAACCTGCCCACAAAAGGTATGTATCCAAGCTTATATAAAAAAGACATAATTAAAGATAATACAATACCTGCAATTATTAATTTTATTATTCTGCCTTTATTTCTTTTATTTTCTTCCAAAGCCCTACCCCCTTTATCTCATCTTACTCATTATCTATAAAAATCAAATCGCACTGGGCGAAAAACGTTTATTTGATGTTTTTCAAGCTTTTCCTTACTTCTTTGCTGTCTTTTCGCTTTTCCAAAGTTTTCTTCCAGGTTTTTTCCATTTGGTATTTAAAAAATTCGTACAAGGGTTCTATTTCTTCCTTTGCATCATATTTTTGTAGACATTCATAATAAAAGCATTTGTCTTCATCAAAAACAATAAAAGGTGGATAGCCGTTTATCATTAAATAATAGTTTGTAAGGGTTCTGCCTACCCTGCCGTTTCCATCTGCAAAAGGATGTATATATTCATATCTTATATGAAGGTAAGCAGCTGCCTTTAATACATCAGAACCATCATATGTGTTTATTTCATCTAAAAGTTCGGCTATTTCATTCTCAACATGTTCAGCTGCAGAACCAATCCCGTAGATGCCTGTAACATAGTCATGCTTTTTGAATTCACCGGGCCTCTCATCGTTAGCAAGATACCTTCGTTCGTCATAGGTTCCGGCAGTCAATATTTTATGTATTTCCTTCATTAAGCTGATACTTATCATCTCTTTATTTATTATCTTATCTTTTAAAAACTCATAACAAAGCTTCTGGTTTTGCAACTCAAACAGTGTCCTGGGGCTGCCTGTGTAATTCAAGACTTTGCCATTTTCAAATATTTCTCTCGTATCATGATAGTTAATCTCCCGGTTTTCTATTTTAGACGAATGAAATGCAAATAAAATACGAAAACTATCAAGATATTTATCTAAAGCATCAATAGATTCTATGTTATAGGACTGCCAAAGCCTTACAACTTGATCGTACTTATCCATACCTAAACCTCCCAAACTTTACTTCAACTAAATACCGATATTTTTACATGCCTAACTGTTTAATTTATCCGAATATTTAAATCATAATTTATCGTATTTTTATTATATCACAAAAAATGTAAGCACTGAAAAGTCGTATAAGAAAAAATAAAGGCAGTTTAGCGTAATATCTGCCTCTATGTGATATCCGTTTTCTATTAGACTTTAACCTCATATGCCTATTCAGCT